>NZ_NHPE01000153.1:0-151 GCF_002252895.1 Halorubrum sp. Eb13
GCTGGAGGCGGGCGAGTTCGAGGCGGCGAAGGCGGACGACGGGGGCTCCGGAGACGACGCCGACGACGGCGACGACTTCGACGCCCTCGATCGGCTGTAGCCCGCCTCCGCCCGTCGAGCGCCGGTTCCCTACAGCCAGTCGGCGTCCGGG
>NZ_NHPE01000153.1:192-5573 GCF_002252895.1 Halorubrum sp. Eb13
CGGCGTCCGGGTCGACCCGCCCCGCCGGCGCCTCGCCGTTGAGGACGGCGGCGACGTCGGCCGCGCCGCTCCGGTTCAGGTCGTCTCTGGCGTCCTCGCTGTACCACGCCGCGTGGGGCGTGACGACGGTGTCCTCGCGACCGACGAGCGGGTCGTCCTCGGGCGGTTCCTCGGCGAGCACGTCGAGCCCGGCGCCCTTGATCGTCCCGGACTCCAGCGCCTCGAGGAGGGCGTCGGCGTCGACGACCGGGCCGCGGCTCACGTTGACGACGACCGAGCCTTCGCCGAGCCGCGCGAGGGCGTCGGCGTCGACGATCCCGCGAGTCGCGTCGGTCAGGGGGGCGTAGACGCCGACGTGGTCGGCGCGGTCGAACAGCGCCTCGAACTCGACCTTCTCGACGCCGTACTCGGCCATTTCGTCGGCGTCCACGAACGGGTCGTGGGCGATCAGCGTCGCGTCGAAGCCGGCGAGCTGCTCGGCGGCGCGCCGGGCGATGGGGCCGAACGAGAGCAGTCCGACCGTCGACGCGCTCACGCGTCGGACCGGGCGGCCGGTCTCCCAGCTCCACCCGCCGGCGGCGACATCGTCGTCGTATGCCTTCAGCGAGCGAAGACAGGCGAGAAGCAGCGAGACGGAGTGGGTCGCCACCTCGTCGGTGCAGTAGTCGGGGACGCGGGTGACGGTGACGCCCTCGTCGGCCGCGGCGCCGACGTCGACGTTGTCGACGCCGACCGCCGACCGGACCACCACCTCGAGGTCGAGCGCCGCGAGCGCCTCGGCGGTGACCGGCGTGTTGATGTCGGTGACGACCGCGTCGGCGCCCGCCGCCGCGTCGCTCACCCGCTCCGCCGACCCCAGGTCGGCGACCTCGATCTCGACTGATTCGTCGACGCGCTCGCCGAGCACCTCGCGGTACGTCTCCGGGTCGATCATCGCGAACGACGACAGGACGACCTTGGCCATATCCCCGCTTTATTCCGCCCCCACTTGATGGCTGGTATTGACGTGTTTAGGCTCTCAAACGTCGATTTTCGATCATGATGTTCTCGATGGGGCGAGCGGGACACCGCGCGGTTCCGGAGGCTCTTTGCGCGCCGGGCGGCTACGTACCGTCGTGACCGACGACAGTTCGACCAAGCCCCCGATGCTCGTCCTCTTGGAGTCGCTGGCGTTCTACCGGAACGTCCGGATCGGGCTCGTCACGGGCGCGGGCCTCGCGCTCCTCCTGTACCTCGTCCGCACGCTGGAGCTACTCGGACCCGTGATCGACACGCGCGAGTACCCGCTGTTCGGGCCGGAGGTCTGGTTCCTGTTCTTGGCGTTCGTCCTTGCGGCGACGTTCGCGCTGTTAGTCGCCGTCGCGCTCACGATCGCCGAGGCGGCGCGAGGCGCCGGCGAGGTGTCGACGGAGCCCGAGTGAGGAGAGAGCGAGCAGCGACGAGCAAATCGCTCAGCGACGCGAACGACCGTGGAATCGACGGGTCGGACGGGCGCGGACCGATCGGCACGGTCTCAGCGACGCGGTCTCAGTCGGCGGTACAGGAGGCGTCGCTCTCCTCGCCGGTGAACTCCTGGGCCGGCTCGGTGAGCTTGTAGAGGTTCTGTCTGGCGTCCGCGAAGTAGACGTCCTCGTCGACGACCCCGATCCCCTCCAGCCGCTCGAGGGCGTACCGAACGGTCCGGGCCGACAGCATCGACTCCTGTACGATGCCTTTCTGCGTCAGCGGGCCGTTGTACTCGAGCACCTTGAACACGAGCTTGGCGCTCGGCGGGAGGTCGTCGAGCCCCTCCGTTTGGGTTCCTTCCATCGTTACGATTCGAAACCGCACATCGTCATAAATGTTGATGCACCACGGGTGTATTTCGGGTATTTTCCCGCCGAAGTAAGAGAATATTGCTGGTTGTTTCGTTGACAACCAGCAATATAGGCCGCTATATGCCTGTTCGACTGACCAGTCAGTCAGCGATACGGCTCGCGCGCGCTCTCACTCGGGCCCGTGTCGCGCCCGTCTTGACGGCCGACCTCTGCCCTCGCGGTCCCCGGCGTCCGACGGGTGGAACGAACGGCTTTTCACGGGCGCTCGCGGATCCGTTGGTATGAGCGACGACTCGGGCATCTCCGGCCACGCGCGGGGCGTGGTCGTCACGACGATCTGCTGTCTGGCGGGGATCGCCGCCGGCGTCGTCTCGGCCGCCTACGTGGGGACGACCGTGGCCGCGGCCCAGAGCACGACGGTCGTGTTGGTCCTCGGCGCGTTCGTGCTCGCCCAGTACCCGCTGTACAAAGCTATCGGCGTCGGCGACTTCGGCGTCAAAGACAACCTCTACGTGGCGTTCCTGACGTTCACGCTGTGGTTCATCAGCTACACCGTGCTGGCGACGTCAGGCGTCCAGCTGGTGGCGTAAGATGGCCGACGACAGCATCGCCGTAGTTGACCTCGATCGGTGCCAGCCCGACCGGTGTAACTACGAGTGCGCGAACTACTGTCCGCCGAACCGGACGGGCAAGGAGTGCATCACCGAGCGCGGCGAGGACACGGTCGAGGGCGACCCGGACCAGATCCACATCTCCGAGGAGATCTGCCTCGGCGAGACCTGCGGTATCTGCGTCGAGAAGTGCCCGTTCGACGCGATCGAGATCATCAATCTCCCCTCAGAGCTCGACGAGGAACCGGTCCACCGCTACGGCGAGAACGCCTTCTCGCTGTACGGACTTCCGACCCCCGAACCGGGCAACGTCACCGGAATCTTAGGGCCGAACGGGATCGGGAAGTCGACCGCGGTCCACGGGCTCGCCGGCGAGATGATCCCGAACCTCGGCGACCACGAGACGGAGGCCGACTGGGACCGCGTGCTCGACCGGTTCCGCGGCACGGGGCTCCAGAACTACCTCAAGTCGCTGAAGGAGGGCGACGTGAGCGTCTCCCGCAAGCCGCAGTACGTCGACCAGATCCCCAAGCAGTTCGACGGCAACACCCGCGAGCTGCTGGAGCGCACCGACGAGCGCGGGGCGCTCGACGAGCTGATCGACCGGCTCAACATCGCTCCGGTGATGGACCAGGACATCGATTCCATCTCCGGCGGGGAGCTCCAGCGCGTCGCCATCGCGGCGTGTCTGGCCCGCGACGCCGACTTCTACTTCCTCGACGAGATCACGCCGTACCTCGACATCGGCCAGCGGATGATCGTCGCCCGGCTCATCCGCGAGCTGGCGGACGACGACGCCGCCGACCGCTCGATGCTCGTGGTCGAACACGACCTCGCGATCCTCGACCTCCTCGCCGACACCCTCCACGTCGCCTACGGTGAACCGGGCGCGTACGGTGTTATCACCGACCCCAAGTCGGTCCGCAACGGGATCAACGAGTACCTGAAGGGGTACCTCGACAACGAGAACATGCGGATCCGGCCCTCCGCGATCACCTTCGAGGAGCACGCCCCCCGCGTCGCCTCGCGCAGCGAGACGCTGATCGAATACCCCGATATCTCGAAGTCGTACGGCGACGGCGAGTTCGAACTGCACGTCGAGGGCGGCGAGATCAACCAGTCGGAAGTGCTCGGCGTCGTCGGCCCGAACGGGATCGGGAAGTCGACGCTCGCGAAGCTGTTCGCGGGCTCGCTGGAGCCGGACGAGGGGTCGCTCGACTTCGCGCTCGACATCGCGTACAAGCCGCAGTACATCGAGATCGATCAGCCGATGCGCGTCGACGCCTTCCTCTCGTCGATCACCGACGACTTCGGCTCCTCCTACTGGAACACGGAGGTCGCCCAGCCGCTCCAGCTGGAGCGGATCATGGAGCAGAACCTCGCGGACCTGTCGGGCGGGGAGCGCCAACGCGTCGCCATCGCGGCGTGCCTCTCCGAGGACGCCGATCTGTACCTGCTCGACGAGCCCTCCGCGCACCTCGACGTCGAGCAGCGCGTCCGCGCGACGACGGCGATCCGCCGGTACGCCGAGAACCACGACGCGACCGTGATGGTGATCGACCACGACATCTACATGATCGACCTGCTGGCCGACCGCCTGATGGTGTTCGACGGCGAGCCGGCCCAGCGCGGCCGCGCCGCGCCCCCGCAGGACATGCGCGACGGGATGAACGAGTTCCTCGCCGACCTCGACATCACCTTCCGCCGCGACGAGCGCACCGGGCGCCCCCGGATCAACAAGCCGGGCTCGCAGCTCGACAGCAAGCAGAAGCGCGAGGGCGAGTACTACTACTCCGGCTGACGGCGTCGCCGTCCGGCGCCCGACCGCCCGCGGTCGCGGCGCGTTCCCGCGGTCGATCGACCGTATCGAAGCGATTAAGCACGGAACCCGCAAACGACGGAGTATGCAACACCTCATCATTCGCGGCGACCCCGGGATCCGGCGGGACGCGGTGATCGAGTACGAGGGCGAGGAGCTGGTCTGTTTCGGTATCAACGTTCAGGGCGGCTGGCACGGCCCGGACGAGCCCCAGCTCTGGTGTACGGTCGGGACCGAGGACGAGCGCGAGGCGTACGACAAGCGGGAGTACGTCCCCCACTGGCTCGACGTCGACGCGGTCGACGCGGCGGAGGTCGAGGTTCTGAGCGAAAAAGGCGATCTCGCGGTCTGAACCCGTCGCGGTTCCGTTTTTTCGACGCTCTGTTTCCGGTGCGAACCCGCCCGCTCAGACCGGCGGGTCCGCCAGCCACGCCTCGATCGCGCCCGCCATCGCGCCGCGGCGGTGGATCGTCCCCGCCGCCGGGTCGACGACGGTGCTCTCCGTGCCGGGCGCCTCGCCGTCGTCGATCACCGCGCCGACGCCCTCGAGGATCCGGTCGTCGAGGTCGTCGGGGCGCGTGACGCTCCCGGTCCCGGAGACGTTCGCGCTCGTCGCGGTGAGTGGTCCGGTCTCGCGGAGGAGCGCCCTCGCGACCGGCTGGTCGGGGACCCGGACCCCGACCCGGTCGCTGCCGGCGGTGAGCGCGTCGGGGACCGCGTCGCCGCGCTCGACGACGACCGTCACGGGACCGGGGAGGAACGCCCGGGCGAACGCGACCGCGAACTCCGTGGGGCGGGCGTATCGGAGCGCGTCGTCGACGCTCGCGACGCCCAGCGAGAGCGGGTTCGACCGGTCGCGACGCTTCAGGTCGAAGACGCGTTCGACCGCGTCCGGATCGAGCGCGTCCCCGCCGAGCCCGTACACCGTCTCCGTGGGGTAGACGACGAGCTCGCCGTCGGCGACCGCCGCGGCCGCACGCCGCACGTCCTCCCGCCGGCTCACTGCGTCGCGTCCGGGTTCGGGCTCGGACCCCGAGCGAGGCTCCCGGTCGTCGGCGTCGTCCGTCATACGCGCTCATTCGGTCGCAGTTTAAAAAAGGATGGCGTGTGTCGACGGTCGCGTAAAGTTAGAGG
>NZ_NHPE01000084.1:0-6276 GCF_002252895.1 Halorubrum sp. Eb13
TCCCGCTCCACTCGCCGTCGCCACGCTTTATGACTCGACGGCGAGTGGAGCGGGATATGGACTACCGACGGCTCGGCGACACCGGACTGAGCGTCTCGGAGCTCTGCTTCGGGACGTGGCGCTTCGGGCGGGAGACGAACGGCGTGGTCGAGACGGGGCGCGAGGAGGCTCACGAGCTGCTCGACGCGGTCGAAGAGCACGGTATCAACTTCATCGACACCGCGAACGTCTACGGGAGTCCGAACGGCACGAGCGAGGAGTACGTCGGCGAGTGGCTCGCGGAGCGCGACCGCGAGGACTACGTGATCGCCTCGAAGGTGTACTTCCCGTTCGACGGGCGCGGCGAGCCCGGCCCCAACGACTCGGGGCTCGGGCGCAAGCACATCCGCGCGCAGGTCGAGGGGACGCTCGACCGGCTCGACACCGACTACCTCGATATCTACTACATCCACCGCTGGGACGAAGAGACGCCCATCGAAGAGACGATGCGCGTCCTCGACGAGCTCGTCTCCGAGGGGAAAGTGCACTACCTCGGCGCGTCGACGATGGCGGCGTGGCAGCTGACGAAGGCGCTGTGGACCGCCGACGCCAACGACTACGCCCGGTTCGACGTGGTCCAGCCGCTCCACCACGCCGGCTACTACGAGGACGTGAGCGAGTACCTCGACGTCTGTATCGACCAGGACATCGCCGTCTGCCCGTACTCCCCGCTGGCGGGCGGGTTCCTCACCGGCAAGTACGAGCGCGCCGACCCGGACGACCCCGAGCAGGTGATCGCGCCGGACGGGTCGCGCGCCAGCTTCGACGACCGGTTCGAGCGGTTCTACCTCTCCGAGCGCGGCTGGAAGGTGCTGGACGCGGTCCGCGAGGTCGCCGCCGAGCTCGACGCCACCCCGGCGCAGGTCGCGCTCGCGTGGCTCACCGAGTGGGACGAGTTCACCTGCGTCCCCATCGTCGGCGCGCGGACGACCGACCAGCTCGCGGAGAACGTCGCCGCGACCGACCTCGCCCTCTCGGACGCGCAGTGGGACCGGATCATGGACGCGCGGTACGCCCCCGACGGGGCGCTCTGGGGGCACTAGTCGAGCGGGGCGGGACGGCGGGCGCCGCTGGCGAGCGGGGCGCTACTCCTCGAAGTCGGGCAGGTCGTCGGGCGCCTCGAAGTCGGCCTCCCAGTCGATGTACTCCTCTTTGAGCGTCTCGCAGACGATCTGGCCGAGCTCGGTGAGCCCGGCGTTGATCGCGGAAACGGTCCCCCACGAGTCGAGGTCGGGGTGGAGGTCGCGCTCCTTCCAGTCCTCGGGCAGCCCGGGGGCGTGGTAGCCGACGCGGTCAGCGAAGTCGTCCCAGAAGAAGTCGAAGCGGGAGACGAGCCCGAGGTCGACGGCGATCTCCCAGTCCGCCTCGTCCATGTCGCTCCCGGCGGCCCACTCCTCGAAGGCGTCCTCCCACGCCCCCTCTTGGAGGAGCGCCTCCAGGTCGTCGCGGCGGTACTCGCCGCCGGCGACCTCCGCGTCCTCGTACTCGTTCGGGTCCACGGCGGCGAGCTCGGGCGGCTCCGGCGGGTCGACGTCGAGGCTCATACCCCCACTCCGCGCCGGCGACTCAAAACGGTACGGGGCTCGGGGACGGACGGGACGGGAGAGGGGCGGTGGAGCCGGGCGGTCGGTGTGGCCGGTGCGGACGACGCGGTCGATGCGGTGGTGCGACGGTGGAGCCGGGCGGTCGGCGGCGCCGCCGGCGCCGATCCGGTCCTTTTACCGCGGTCCCCGACCGACCGACGGGCATGAATCTCCGCGACGTCTCTCGCCGGACGGGGATCGCCGCCGGCGTCGTCACCGTGGTCGTGCTCGCGGCCCCGTACGCGCTCGTGTCGGGGTACGCGACGCAGCTCGCCGGCTACTACGCCGCCGGCACCCTCGGCGCCGGCGGGATCGCGCTGTTCGCGCTGCTGACCGCCGTCGTCGTCGCCTCGGTCGAGGAAGGGAACCTCGACCCGGGGACGCTCGCGGGCGTCGCGGTGATCCTCGGCGTCGTGACCACGCTCAGCGCGGCGACGTGGGCGCTCGCCGTCGAGCCGACGACGATGTTCGGCGACTACCGCTGGCTGCAGTGGCACGCGCCCGCCGTCGTCGCCGTGTCGGTCCCGCTCCCCGTCTCCGCCGCGGTGTACGCCCGAGCGCTGCTGTCGTAGGGAGGGCGCCGCCGAACGAAAGGCCCTTATGCCGGACCCGAGTATCGTCAAACGGACTAGGTCGGGCGGTTAGGCCCCGCTCGTCACCCGTGAGGTAGTCTTTAGCGGGGACCGAACAGCGGGCGCGTCCGGTCAGACCGGCGCGGGCCCCGAGAGCCAACGTGGAAGCCTCGTCCGCCGGGGACAGCGGTCCGTGGCGCCCGCTCGCAGGAGCGGTCCGTCGCGGTTCGTCGGCGATATCGGGTCAGGCGCGGAAGCGAGCAGCCCATCGCCGAACGCCCGTCGCTCGTCGGGTCGCGGGGTGGAGAAGGCAACCGGGATACCCCGCGCCGGAACGCCGGGCCACCCCGCCTGTCCGCCATTCATACGCGTTTTTGCTCCGTGAGCGTGGGCTATCCTCGATCGGTGACACAGACGTTCGTTTAAATGAGATTGACTCGGGATCGGGGGTGAACACCTCCAAAGCCCCAGCCACGAGGAGCGCGCACGCTCGCTGCGCTCCTCAGTCGCTCGTTCCACTCGCTCCCTGCGGTGCTTGCGTCGCCTCCGCGCTCCTCGTGGCTGCCCCTTTGTGTCCCACCCGACCGCACAGCACCGCAACCTCACGCCTCCCCAGCCTCGTCGCCGGACTACGTCCGGCTGCAAGCGAGAGCTTCGCTCTCGCCCTGTCAGTCGCCCTCCGCGTCGCTCCGGGCGACTGACTCCAGCGAGAATCGAAGATTCTCTGGCAGCCGGCGCGGAGCGCCGGCGACCTCGCGCCGTCCGCTCGCGGCCCTCCGAGCCGCTCGCTGGAGCGCGCCGGATCGGTTGGTGCGGTCTTCGGCCGTCCGTTTTTATAAATGCTACTCCGCGTCACCGCTGTCTTTCCAGGCCGAGAAGCCGCCCTCGACGAGCGTCTCGGACTGTCGGTCGATGTACTCGCGCTGGGTGTCGTGGACCGCGGTCTCGAAGTCGTCGCCGGCGTCGAGGCGCGCGCGGACCCGGTCGCGCTTCCAGCTCGCCGGCGTGGTCCGGTTCGCGACGCGCCACCGGAGCGGCGCGAGCCACGAGGCCGCCTCCTCCTCGGGACAGCCGGCGGTCCGCAGGCCGGCCTCGGCGTGATCGAGGAGGTCCTCGTATATCGCGTCGGTGTCCGTCGTGGTCTCGCCGTCGCGGCCGATCCACTCGACGTCGGCGCCGAGCCCGTCGGCGACGGCGGCGTAGAAGTTGTCGCGGGCGGTCTCCCAGTCGAGCCGGATGACCGGGTGTTCGCGCTGCGGGAGCGCCTCCATCAGCCCGGCGAACGCCGCCTGAAAGGCGATGGAGTCGCGGACGGTGGGCTGGGCCGCGATCGGGCGGAACTCGATCCGGGCGTTCGCGCTCGACCGGCTCGCCCCCTCGAAGACCGGGCGGACCCACCGCCAGTAGCTGCCGTGCTTCGTCCGGAAGGTCGCGAACGCGTCGTCGAAGCGGTCGGTCCCCTCGGGCTCCGGCATCGGGACGAGCGTCTCGTCGCCGGCGATCCGGTCGACCGCGGTCTCGACGTCGTGGACGTCGCGCGGGAACCGCACCTTGTCGTCCTCGGTGCGCTCGTTGAGCACCGACTCGAACACGTGGATCCGGTTCTCGGCGGCGCCCTCGGCGAGGACGCGCTGGCCGTCCCAGCCCTCGTCGTACAGCTCCGGCGGGAAGAACGGCGAGTTGACGCCGAGCGCGAGGAGGGGCCCCGCGATCCGAAGCGCGTAGCGGAAGTGCCGCGGGAGCGTCTCCGCGTGCGCGACCTGGTAGTGCGGCTGGATCGAGGTGATGAGGCTCTCCGGCATCACGGTGTCCGCCGCGAGCGACACCCCCGGCGCCTCGACGACCGTCCCCCACCGGTCGTCCGCGCCCGCGTTCGCCATCGCGTGGTACCGGACCGAGTCGCTCATGTTGACCGCGACGGTGACGCCGTCGACGTCGACGCAGTCGGTGAGGTACCCCCGGGCCGTCTCGCCGGTCGGGGGGATGGTCCAGATCCCGTCGGAGACGAGCCGCATCCCCTCGACGCCCGCGGTGTTCTCCGCGGCCTCCAGCCGCGCGCGAACCTCCGCGAGCTGCGCCCGGAGCCCGTGGTCGGAGAGGGGCTGCGGGCTCGTCGACATCTCCGCGTTGTGGAGCCCGAGCTCCTTCTCGAACCCCATCAGCTCCAGGAGCCGGCGCGGGACGCGCATCAGGGCGTACTCGCCGGCCCGCGACTCCTCGCTCCAGCGCCCGTCGGCGACCGCGTAGAACTCGTACTCGAAGCCGACGATCGACTGGTGGTTGTCGAAGGACCCGTCGCGGAGCTCCTGTTTGACGATCTCCGCCTCCTCTTCGGCGCGCGCGGCGAACTCGTCCGGGTCGACGGCGAGCGCCTCGCGGACGCCGTCTGCGAGGGCGGAATCCGTGCTCATGGGACGGTCGACGTGTCGGCCTCGTAAAAAGGGCTACGGCCGATCGGCGGCGTGGGGACGGTCGGCACGACGTGGGGTCGGGGCGGAGAGCGGGAGCACGTGGGACGTATCGGGGCGCTTTTGCCCGCCGATTTCCGACCCACCCTATGGAGTTCGCCACGTTCGCCGCGCGCGCCGAGCGGCTGGCGGCCGAGCCGGGCGACATCGGGACGACGCTCGCGGTCGCCGACCTGCTCGCGGCGGCCGGCGGAGGGGGGAACGCGGCCGACGCGAGCGACGACGCGGAGCCGGCCCTCCGCGCCGGCGACGACCTCCCGACGGTCACCCGCTTCCTGCTCGGGCGCGTCTTCCCGGCGCACGACACGCGGACACTCGATATCGGCCCGGCGCTGTGCCGGGAGGCGATCGCCCGCGCCGCGGGCCCGAACGTGACGGCCGCCGACGTCGAGGACCGGCTCGCGGAGGCGGGCGAGATCGGCGCGGTCGCCGCCGGCTTCGACTTCGGCGGCCAACGCGGCCTCGCCGCCTTCGGAGAGGGCCGCGACGCGCTCACGGTCGCCGAGGTCGACGGGGCGCTGCGCGAGCTGGCGGCCGCGTCGGGCGACGGCAGCGAGTCGCGCAAGCTCGACGCGCTGTTCGGCCTCTTCAATCGGTGTGATCCGGCCGAGGCGAAGTTCCTCGCGCGCCTGGTGCTCGGCGAGATGCGGATCGGCGTCGGCGAGGGGACCGTCCGCGACGCGGTCGCCGAGACGTTCCTCTCGGAGTCGGTCGGGGACGCTGGCGACGGCGAGGAGTCGGAGCCGGACGCGGGCCCCGCCGAGAGCGACGACGCGGAGCCGACCCTCTGCGCCGGCGACGAGGCGGTCGCCGCCGTCGAGCGGGCGCTGCAGGTGACGAACGACTACGGCCGCGTCGCGGCCCTCGCGCGCGACGAGGGGCTCGCCGGCCTCCGCGCGGAGGGGCTCGTCGTGGGGCGTCCCGTGCAGGCGATGCTCGCGCAGGCCGGGACCGCGACCGACGCGGTCGAGTCGTTCGGCGAGGTCGCCGTCGAGACCAAGTTCGACGGGGCGCGCGTGCAGGTCCACTACGTGCCCGGCGACGGGGGCGAGGCCGACGACGAGAGCGAGGCCGACGACCCCGAAGTGGACGGCGGAACCGACCGCGAGGCGCTCGGTCCGCGGCTCTACTCCCGGAACATGGACGACGTGACCGACGCGCTCCCGGAGATCGCCGAGCGCGTCGCGGACCGCGTCGACGTCCCGGTCATCCTCGACGGCGAGGTCGTCGCGGTCGACGAGGGCGGCGACCCGCTCCCGTTCCAGGAGGTGTTGCGGCGGTTCCGCCGGAAACACGACGTCGACCGCATGCGCGAGGAGGTGTCGCTCCGGCTCCACGCCTTCGACTGCCTCCACGCCGACGGCGCGGACCTCCTCGACGAACCGCTCCGGGTCCGCCACGACCGCCTCGTCGACGCCGCTCCGGACGCGGCCGCGACCCTCGACCTGGCGAGCGACGTCGAGGCCGTCGAGGCGGCGGAGGCGGCCGCGCTCGACGCGGGCCACGAGGGAGTCATGCTGAAGGACCCGGACGCGCCCTACACCCCTGGCGACCGCGGGCGGGAGTGGCTGAAGCGCAAGCCCGACGTGGAGACGCTCGACGCGGTCGTCGTCG
>NZ_NHPE01000044.1:0-25642 GCF_002252895.1 Halorubrum sp. Eb13
GCGCGTCGTCGAGGCGCTCGCGGATCGCCGCCTCGTCGATGCCCGTGCCGATGACGACGTACTCCGTCAGGCGGTCGCCGTGCTCGTCGTCCCAGTCCAGTTCGGGCCGGTTCGAGCGCAGCATGTCGCGCTCGACGGCCGGGAGGCTCGCGATCCACGGGCCGAGCGCCGTGACCCGCACCGACGCGCCGGCCTGACCGACCTGCTGGCGCTGGTCCGTGCCCGCGACCCACAGCGTCCCCTTCGAGCGGACGACGTCTGGAGGGAGACCGCGGAGGACGGCGGCGATCCGGTCGGGGTGGAACGGTCGCCGGCGGCGATAGGTGAACGAAGTGACGCCGTACACCTCGTCCGGGTGGCGGTGGGCGCGGCCCCCCTCGCGGCCCTCGCCGTCGTGACCGGCGTGGTCGTGACCGCCGTGGTCGTCGTGCCCGTCGCCCTCCGCCAGCGCTCGCTTCCACCCGGGCAGGTCGCCGAGTTCGCCCGCGTCGAACAGCCCGACGTCGAGGATCCGGTCGGGGTCGACCGCGGAGAACTCCGCGACGACCGTCTCCGCGCCCGGCTGCAGCGCGCCCACGAGCTCGATCGCCTCGTCCATCGCCGCGTCCGTACAGAGGTCGGCCTTGTTACACACGACGAGGTTCGACACCTCGACCTGCTCGACGAGGAGGTCCGAGAGCGGTCTGTCCGCCTCGTCGTCGTCCGCCGCGACGCGCCGCTCGGGCACGTCGTCGCCGGCGAAGGCGTCGAGGAACCGCCGCGTGTCGATCACGGTCACCAGCGCGTCGACCCGGTAGCGGGCGGCCGCGCGCGACTCGGTCGTGAACAGGCGCGCGACCGGCGCGGGCTCGGAGATACCCGACGACTCGACGACCAGGTTGTCGAAGGAGCGCTCGTTCGCGAGCCGCACGACGGCGGTCTCCAGGTCGTCTTGGAGCTCGCAGCAGATGCAGCCGTTCGACAGCTCCGTGACGCCCTCCACGTCGACTTCGGACTCCTCGGCGATCAGCTCGGCGTCGACGTTGACGTCGCCCATGTCGTTGACCAGCACCGCGATGTCGCGCTCGCCGGCGTTCCGCAACAGGTGGTTCAACAGCGTCGTCTTCCCCGCTCCGAGGCTCCCCGAGAGCACGGTCACCGGGATCCGGTCGTCGTCCATGGGCGTCGGTCGGCGTGCGGCCCCTTCAACGTCGCGGCGGCGGAACCGGGGGCGCTCGCCGGGGCGGGAGGACGCCCCGCGCTCGCCGAAAGCCGATACGTTGATACGTCGCGCCCGCACACCGCCGACCATGTTCCAGTACGTGTCGGCGGCAGGGATCGCGGCGATCGCGGTGACCGTCCTGATGGTCGCCGCGGTGCTGTACCTCGTCTGGGGCTCGCTCGACGGTGACGCGCACACGCCGTCTCCGGACGTGGACGAACAGCCGGAGCTCGACGACGGCGAGGAGGCGGCAGAGTCCGACGAGCCGCAGGCCGAACTGGCCGCCGACGGCAACTCGGCCTGATCGGCCGCCGTCGACGAGCGATCGACCGCGACCCGCTCCCGATCGGCCGGCGCGTGACCGCGACAGCTTTTAACATACCCCGACCGTCACGACCGATAATGACAGTCGCAGACCGGATCGAGACCTTCCGAGCCGCGCTCGAGGAGTGGCTCCGCGGCCTCTACCACGGGATGGTCACTCACGCGGCCTACGAGAAGATCGAGAAGGAGGCCGAGGACACGGAGGACGAGTTCATGCTCGCGTGCTTCCCGGACGCGTTCGGCATCCCCTCGCCGGTCTCGTACTACACCGCCGAGCTGCTCCCGTACCTCGAAGACGAGTTCGAGGCGTGGGAGCGCAGGCTGTGGGACCGCGAGAGCCTGATGGAACGGAAGGGCCAGCAGTACCACTTCTGATGGAGCAGTTCGTCTTCTTCGGCGGCAAGGGCGGCGTCGGTAAGACCACCGTCTCCTGCGCGTACGCGTACCGCTGCGCGAACGCGGGGCTGCGGACGCTCGTCGTCTCGACCGACCCCGCGCACTCGGTGTCCGACGTGTTCGGCCAGCGGTTCAGCGACGACCCCGAGCCGGTCGACGGCGTCGACGGGCTCGACGCGATGGAGATCGACCCCGAAGACGAGATGCAGCGACACCTCCAGGAGATCCGCGAGGGGCTCTCCGAGCAGGTGTCGGCGGCGATGGTCTCCGAGATCAACCGCCAGCTGGAGATGTCACACGGGACGCCGGGGGCGTACGAGGCCGCCCTCTTCGACGCGTTCGTGGGCGTGATGCGCGAGGAGAGCGAGCCGTACGACCGCGTCGTCTTCGACACCGCGCCGACCGGGTCGACGCTGCGGCTGCTCGGGCTCCCGGAGTTCCTCGGCGACTGGATCGACCGCCTGCTGTACAAGCGCAAGCAGTCGATCGACCTGTTCGAGAAGGCCGCGATCGGCGACGCCGAGCCGCGGCGCCTGATGGACGGCGACCCGGTCTTAGAGCGGCTCCAGCGCCGCAAGGAGTTCTTCGAGTTCGCGGGCGACACGATGCGGAACGACGCCGCCTTCTTCCTCGTGTTGAACCCCGACCAGCTGTCGGTCAACGAGACGGACCGTGCCATAGAGGGGTTCACCGAGCGTGACCTGCGCGTCCGCGGCCTCGTCGCGAACAAGCTCACCCCGTCGCCGGACGAGGACGAGGAGGGGCGCGGAGCCACCTACCTGCGCGACAAAGTCGCGACCGAGCGCGAGCGGCTCAATCAGGTCCGCGAGGAGTTCGACCCGCCGCTGGTCGCCGAGATCGAGTCGCGAACCAGCGAGGTCCGCGGCGACGTGCTCTCGGAGGTCGCGGCCGCGCTCGACGTCGAGACGGGGGATCCCGTGAGCGCGCGCGAGTAAGAACCGGTGTCGACGGCGTGGAATAAACTATAGATGAGGTGAAAGGAACCGGTTTGACCCGCCTGTGTTCCTGCTTTCTTCAATCGAATCGGGTAACTATCACGGTTGAAGCTAATACTTATTACGCTGTTTCCAAACCGCGCTCATGAGGCAGGGGAACTTATGACAAGTGTAATTTGGATCACGGTCGCTGTGCTGAGCACATTCACCATCGGATACATGGGGTATTCGCGGTACCTCTCCCAGTTCGTCGAACTCGACGCCGAAACGGAGACGCCGGCGCACAAATACGAGGACGGACAGGAGTACGTACCGTCGAAGAAGCCGGTGTTACTGGGGCATCACTTCTCGAGCATCGCCGGCGGCGCGCCGATCGTCGGCCCGATCACGGCCGGCGCCGTGTGGGGATGGGTCCCCGCGCTGCTGTGGATCGCCGTCGGCAACCCGCTGATGGGGTCGGTCCACGACTTCGTCGCGCTGTCGAGTTCGCTGCGACACGAGGGGAAGTCGATCGGCTACATCATCGGCCAGTACGTGGGCGAGCGCGGGAAGGACATGCTACTGTGGTTCGCGTTCCTGACGATCATCCTCGTCGTGGCGGTGTTCGCCCTCGTGGTGGCCATCGTCTTCGACGCGTTCCCGCAGGTGACGACCGCGAGCTTCGTGTACATCGCGCTCGCGCTGGTGTTCGGGGTCTACCTGTACCAGCTGAACGGCCCGTTCGTGCCGGGGACCGTCCTGTTCGTCGCCGCCGTCTTCGGCGGCGTCTGGCTCGGCATCGAGTTCCCGTTCGCGCTGTTCCCGGCGGTCGGCGACGCGTCGTACCCCGCCGGAACGCTCGTTCTCGCGGACGCGCTCGGACTCGGGAGCGGGCAGTGGATCCCCGGGTCGTCGGCCGTCGCGATGAACCCGAACCGGGCGGCGTGGGTCCCGGTCATCATGCTGTACGCCGGGATCGCGAGCGCGCTCCCGGTGTGGACGCTGCTCCAGCCGCGTGACTACCTCTCGTCGTTCCTCCTGTACACCGGCGTCGGAGGGGCGCTGCTGGCGATCATCGTCGGCACGCTGCTCGGCACGTCCGCGCAGCCGCTCGTCATCGCCGACTCGATGGGCGCGTTCAACGGCTTCTGGGGCGTCGAGGGAGCCGGCCTCGCGCCGCTGTTCCCGCTCCTGTTCATCACCATCGCCTGCGGGACGATCAGCGGATTCCACTCGCTGGTCTCCTCTGGGACGACGGCCAAACAACTCGACAAGGAGACCGACGCTCGGCTGATCGGTTACGGCGGCATGCTCGGTGAGGGACTGCTCGCCGCGGTCGCGCTGTCGACGCTCGCGGTCGCCGGGTTCGCCGACCCCGCGGGCGGGATCGGCGCGGCGCTGCCGAACTTCGCGACCGGCGGCGGCATCATCCTCACCAGCTTCGGGCTGCCCCAGTCGTTCGGGGCGCCGTTCATGGCGCTGGTGCTCGTGAGCTTCCTGCTCACGTCGACCGACACCGCCGTCCGCCTCGGCCGCTACATGATGGAGGAAATCGTCGGGGTCCCCACCGGGGACACCGCGTCCGGCTTCGAGAACCTCACCGACGGCCCGTGGGCGGCCCTCGGGAGCCTCGCTCGCGGCCGCTACACCAATCCGCTGGTCCAGGCCGTCCCGGCGTACCTGATGGTCATCTCCGGCGAGTGGCTGACGCTGTGGGCGCTGTTCGGCGGCGCGAACCAGCTGCTCGCGGCGCTCGCGCTGTTGACCGCCACCGTCTGGCTGGCCAACTGGGACGACTCCAAACAGCTCGTCTCGACGGGCGTCCCGATGGCGATCATGACGACGATCACCGTCATGGGGCTCGCCTGGCTGGCGTTCTACAGCAACCTGTACCAGAACCTCATCCAGGGCGGAGCCGAGGGCTTCAGCTCCATCGCGTCGTCGGTCGTCCAGATGGTGCTGGCGCTGGTCCTCATCTACCTCGCCCTCTCACTGGTGAAGATCGGCTACGAGAACATCCAGTCGGCCCGCGGCGGGACCTCCGGCGCCGCCGTCGAACCGAGCGACGACTGAGCCGTCTCCCGCGGCTTCGAAGTCCGATTCTTTTTATTCCACATCCGGCCAGCGGCGCGTCTTCCCGCACCGACTCAGGCGTCGCGCGTGACCTCGCCGAACGGCGGGTCGCTCTCGACGCCGGCGGGCGCGACCGCGATCGCCGTGACGGCGTCGCCGTCGGCCCGGACCCGAGCGCGCTCCAGGTCGACGTCCGCGTCGTCGGCGGTCGCGGTCGCCGTCTCGCTCTCCGCCTCGGTCCCGAGGACCGTCCGCGTCGAGGCGCTCCGCCAGTCGGAGACCGACGAGACGCTCGCGCCGGTCGCCAGCTCCACCGCCCGCGCGGCCGACACCGCGGCGACCGGGTCTCGGACGACTTCGGGTTGCTCGATCACCGCCACGGCCGGCGCGGTGACGACCCCGAAGCGTCGGCCGTCTTCGGCGGCGTACCCCCGGCGGAACACCGTGGCGATCACCTCGCGGGTGTTCGATATCTGGACGTCGCCGGACAGATCGACCGTGATCGAGACGGTCACCGTCGTCTCCGTCGAGAGGGTCTCCTCGTATCCCCGCTCGGAGACCGCGGCGTCCGGGAGCGACGCCGGCCGGCCGGCGCTCGCCTCGATCGGCTCCTGTTCCTCGGGCAGCAGCGCGCACCCGGCGGTCGTCGCCGCGGCGCCGGTCACCGCGGTGAGGAACGCACGCCGAGGGCGCGGGGTGCGACTCGGGCGCATCGCGGTCACCGCCAGAATCGCTTCGCGAAGCGAGAGAGGAACCCCTCGTCCGGCTCCTCGACGGGCTCCCACAGACGGAACGCGCCGGTGACGTCCGCGGCCTCGCTGTCGACGATCCGCTCTTCGTCCGGCGCGACCACGATCAGGTTCACCTCGTAGTGCCCGTAGTAGCCGAACTTCAGCAGGGTGCGGTCCCGGAAGTCGTCGACGAACGCGGCGACCTCGTCGGGGATCCGATCGGCGACGAGGACGAAGGTGACGTCGGTGCCGTAATGCTCCTCGTTCGGCGTGATCCGCTCGTCGGCGACGCGGTGGCCGACGTCGACGAGCCGCTCCAGCTCCCCGACCGTCGGGCTCGTCACCCGGCGCGCGAACAGGTGCTCCATGATGTCGTGGTCCCCGTAGCTCAGCGCCGGATGGAAGAACTGCTTCTGGTTGCGCATCCGCATCTCCCCCGCGAACTCGAAGCGCTCGCCGTGGACGACCACGTCCCGATCGAGGTCGTAGCTGTACATCAGGCGGTCTGAGACGCGGTCGAGGTACTCGTCGTCGTAGTCCGGGACCTCCTCGCGGATCTCGGCCGGCAGCTCCTCGGAGTCGCGGCGGTCGCCGCCGTCGGCGGCGTCACTCATCGGCGTGATCGTACGCGACCGCGTCGCCGTCGGCGGGCGGCGCGCCGATCGCGAGCACGGTCACGGGGCCGTCGGCGTCGGCCGGGTTGTACGCGCGCTGCGGGCTCTCCGGGTCGACGACGAACAGGTCGTCCGCGGGCACCTCGTAGATCCGCTCCGGGGTCTCGACCGAGAGCGTCCCGTCGAGGACGTAGAACGCCTCCTGTTGGGTCTCGTGGTAGTGGTACGCGAGCGGGAGCTGCTCGCCCGGCTCGGCCCGGAAGCGGTTGATCGCCGCGGCGTCGAGCCCGCCCGGCTCGGAGAGCTTCCGGCACTCGCAGGGGCGGTCTGGCTTCGGCTCCACGGTCTCCGTGTCGACGACGCGGTATCCCATGTGATCTCATTCCACGGACCGATTGAAAAGCTCGTCGGGCCGGCGTCGGTCGGTTCGAGAGTCCGACCGTGCGGCGTGAAAACGCGACAGCGGCGCCGACAACGGGTTTTAACACCGTCGAACACGATCATGCGGTAGATAGTACCATGTCCGACGAGGAGATCAACGCAGAAGCGTGCGGCCGGTGCTCGATGTCGACCGTCGTGGGCGCGGTGAACGGCGACAAGGACCCGGAGGACCGCGTCGAGCACGACCCGTTCGCCGGCGAGCGAATCGAGGTCGACGAGTCCTCGATCCGCCGGGTGTCGCCCGCGGGGGTCCTCAGCGACCTCAAAGACCGCGTCGACGCGCTCGGCCGTCGGTTCTCGTACGGCAAATAGGCCGAGAGAGCGCCGACCGCGGAGCCGCAGCTGACCTGCGCGGGCTCGCGTCAGGTCGGAGAGACTTATACGCGTTCGTTTCGTAGGGGGGTCCACGCGATGGAAGAGAGCATCTCCGGCTTCAAGATGCGCGGGGACTGGGGCGACGTGGTCGAACACGGCGAGCGAATCGCATTGGCGCTCCGCGAGACGGGCGCCGACGGCGACGCGTTCTACGAGTTCGACGACTGGCGCCCGAAGTCCCACGAGCGCATCGACGAGGACGTGTCGGCGAAGACCGCCGAGCAGGCGTCCGTCGCCGAGGGCGAGGGCGAACAGGCCGGCCAGACGCCGGGTGAAGACCTCCAGACGGCCGGCGAGAAGCTCACCGAGTCCTACGAGAAGGTCGAGGAGAACGACACCGAGAGCGCGATGGAGAGCTGGGGCGAATCGATCGGCCACGTCGCCCGCGCGGCCGACTCGGCGAGCCGCAAGGCGCTCCGGAAGGTGGAGGACACGGTGTACCGGAAAGTGATGACGCAGATGGCACCGTACTACTTCGACAACGAGCTCGTCAGCGCCAACATCCAGGAGGTCGGCCGCGGCGAGGACGGCGAGACGTTCGAGTTCGAGGTGAACGTCAACGATGACGAGCTGAAGGCCGAAGTGAGCGAGATCCTCGACGAGTACGAGTCCGAGATCGACCGCTGGCACGTCGAGACGGAAAAGCGCACGGACGACGTCGCCGCCGCCGAGGGCGTCGAGCCCCCGGAGACGGAGGGCGGTCCGGACTCGACGATGACGTGACTCGCGAGCGCGGCACGGACGGTTTTAATTCGACGACGCGCGAAGAGCGCGTATGAGCGAGGTACTCCGGATCGAGGCCGGCGAGCTGTCGGCCGACGAGATCATCGACGCCCTCAACGACGGCCGTCGGATCCTCGTCGATGTCGAGGTCGCCGGCGGGCGCCACGAGGTCGTGCTCCGGTACGACGGGGAGACGTATCACTGCGACACGCCGACCAACCTTCACCGCCATGCGGAGGAGGACGAGATGCGCGGCTGTATCGACCGGATGGGGTACGCCAGCGCCGACGCCGGCGTCGACGGCGACTGAGTCGGGCGCCGACCCTCGGCCGCGGTCCGCCGATGACGACTTTTAACCCGACCGCAGCCGAACGACGCCCATGAGCGACCCCGAGATCGAGGACCTCGTCGGCGACGTCTCCCCCTCGTTCGAGCACGTGCTCTCCTGCGTGTTCGGCATTCGAGACCACGAGAGCCGCACGTACCTGACCCTGCTCGATCACCCGGGGAGCACCGTCGCCGAGCTCGCCGAGGCCCTCGACCGGGACCGGTCGAACGTGAACCGTTCGCTGTCGACGCTGCGGGACAAGGGGCTCGTCGAGCGCCGCCGCCGGCTGCTCGACTCCGGCGGCTACGTCTACCAGTACACCGCGGTCCCGGTCCCGGAGGCGAAAGAGCGGCTGCACGAGGCGCTCGACGAGTGGGTCGAAGGCGTCCACGCGGCGATCGAGTCGTTCGATCCCGACGGCTCGTCGTGAGGCGCTACGCTTCGCCGGCCTCGCCGCCCGTCTCGTCGGCCTCGTCTCCGTCGCCCTCCGCCTCGCCGTTGTCCGCCGCGCTCAGCCCCGCCTCATCGGGACGGTCGAGCGCCCGCGGCGCGTCGTGGTGCTCGGAGTAGCCGTCGAACCAGCGAGCGATCCGCTCGATGCGGTCGACGACGTGCCCGGGTTCCCCGGAGCGGGAGAGCTCGTGTCCCTCGCGCGGGTACCGCACGAACCGCGTGTCGACGCCGTTCTTCCGGAGGATCCGGTGGTAGAGCTCCGCCGTGCAGATCGGCGTCCGCGTGTCGTCCTCGCTGTGGATCAACAGCGTGGGCGTGTCGACCGCGTCGGCGTGGCCCGTCGGCGACTGCTCCCACAGCCAGCCGGGCTCCTCGGACGGGACCGTGTCGAAGTCGCCCTCGAGCAGCTTGTACGCGCCGTCGGTCGAGCCGTAGAAGCCGGTGAGGTCGTACACGCCGCGCTGGGAGACGGCCGCGCGGAAGTAGTCGGTCTGCCCCACCGTCCACGCGGTCATGAACCCGCCGAAGGAGCCGCCGGTGACGAAGGCGTTCGTCTCGTCGACGGACGGGCGCTCCGCGACCGTCTCCACGCCGGCCATCACGTCGGAGAGGGTCGCGTCGCCCCAGTCGCGCTCGATCGCCTGCATGAACGCCTCGCCGTAGCCGGTCGACCCGCGCGGGTTCGACCAGAAGACGACGTAGCCGCGGGCCGCGAGCGTCTGGAACTCGTGCCACATCGTCCCCGCGGTCGACCACATCGCGTGGGGGCCGCCGTGGATCTCGACCGCGAGGGGGTACTCCTCGTCCGTCTCGCCGTCCGCCCCGTCGACCGCCTCGCCGTCCGAGTCGAACTCCGGCGGCGTCATCACCCACCCCTGGATCTCCGTCCCCTCCGACTCGAACCGTATCTCCTCGGGCTCGCCGATCGCGCGATCGGCGAGGTAGTCGGCGTTCAGCTCCGTGAGCCGCGTCGTCTCGCCGCCCCACGCGTCGTGCGCGAAGACGTCGCCCGGGTGGTCCCACTCGCTGGCGGCGACCGCGACGGTCACCTCGCCGGGGCCGGCGCCGTCGTCGCCGCCGACGGTCGCGCCGGAGACGGTCCCCGGCCGGAGGAGGCGCTCGGGGGCCGCGCTCCCGTCGGCCGGGACGTGCCACAGCGCCGTCTTCCCCTCGTCGGGGGTCGCGAAGTACAGCGTCGCGTCGTCGGGACCCCACTGCGGCGCGGCCTCGTAGCCGAGCCCGCGGTCGATCCCGTCCGTGAGCTCGGTCACGTCGCCCGTCTCGCGGTCGACGACGCGGAGGTCGACCGGCTGCATCGACACCTGCTCCGGCTCGGCGTGGGTGAAGGCCACTCGCCCGTCCGCGGTCGCCGCGATCGCGGCGCCCCAGCCGGTGGTCGTGTGGACGCGCTCGGTGTCGCCCGTCTCGAAGTCGTGCGCGCGGATCGCGATCTCCGCGGAGTCGTCCGGGTCGTCGCCGACCTCCTCGGCGAAGTAGAGCGTGTCGGCGTCCCCCCAGTCGGGCGCGGCGAAGTCGGCGTCGCGGTCGGTCACCCGCTCGACGCCCTCGGCGGGGTCCGCCGCGGTCGCGCCGTCGACGTCCGCGTCCGCGTCGACGACGTACACGCCCGACCGCCGCCCGTCGAAGAAGCGCTGTCCGGAGCGGTAGACGGTGCGGTCGATCACGCGCGGGTCGGGGTGGTCGTCCGGCTCGTACTCCTCCGGCACCGACAGGTCCCGGCCTTCCTCGCGGTCCTCGGCGGTCACCGACTGGACGAAGGCGATCCGGTCCCCGTCCGGCGACCACGCGATCTCCGAGACGCCGCCGACGACGTCGGTGACCCGGCGGGCCTCGCCGCCGTCGACCGGGAGGACCCACAGCTGCTGGGTGTCGTCGTCCGCCCCCCGCGTCGACGTGAACGCGATCCGGTCGCCGGACGGGCTCCAGCGCGGCTCCGCGTCGGAGCCCTCGGCCAGGGTGAGCCTGCGGGGGTCGCCGCCCGCGACGTCGACGAGGAACACCGTCGACTCGACGGTCTCGTCGTCGGTCGGCTGGCGTCGCAGGAAGGCGACCCGGTCCCCGTCGGGCGAGATCCGCGGGTCGGCGGGCGTGGCGATGTCGTGATAATCGGCCGCGGTGACGCGCTCCATGGAGGCGGGTCGGCCGCCGCGGTCAAAAGGCGTCGGGAGCCGGAAAAGGGGTCGGCCGGGACGTCGCGGACGCCCCGCCTCGGGCGGCCCGCTACGCGTCGCCGTTGTCGAGCGCGAGCGTCACGCCGTCGTCGTCGACGGTCGCGCCCGCGGCGCACACCGGGTGCTCGAAGTCGGCGCCGAGGACCTCGCTCGCGGCCGCGCCCGCGTCCGGACGCTCGTCGTTCGCCGCCGCGAGGGCGTACGGCTCCGGGCTGTCGGTCTCGTAGGTGGCGACGATCGTCGGCTCGTCGACGGCCTCGACGAGCAGCGCGTCGCGGCGGACGACGCCGACCGTCGCCGTCTCGCTCCCGACGACGCCGGCGATCCGCGGCGTGTCGTAGTCGTCCTTCTCGAAGTCGAGCGCGAGCAGCGGCGTCGCCAGCGCGTCGCGCGCCGGGTACCCCAGTTCGAGCTTCTCCGCGATCGGGTCGACGTGCGAGCCGTTCCCGACGACCGCGAGCGGCTCGTCGGTCGGGGTCCGGACCGCCCGCGCGCAGTTGTACGAGACGTACGGATTGTCGGTCTCGGAGGCGTCCGGCGTCGGTCCGACCGTGAGGGTCCCGCCGCGGTCGAGCACGCGCCGGTTCGGGAACGAGCGCGAGGAGACGCGGTAGGCGCCGATTCCGGGGGCGACGACGACGAATCGTCCGACGTACATACAGCTTCGTGGCCATTCGGACGAGTAAAACGCATCGATATGCGCACGTTCTTCGATCAGATCCCGGTCGCGGAGGAGGCACCCGGCTCTCCCACCGCCTGTGAACGCGTGACAGAGGGCCGGCGACGCGCAACGCTTACAAACACGCACAGGCTATCGATGGTTGCGCACAGTCCATTGGGGTAGTGGCCAATCCTGTTGCCTTCTGGGGGCAACGACCCTGGTTCGAATCCAGGATGGACTATTCTCGCGGTTCGCCCGTCCTCGATCCAAACGCGGCGTCCCCCTCCGCTTCGTCTGCGGGGGTCCGTTTCGCGTGGATCGCCTCGTTCCGCTCGACCGCTCGCTTCGTCTGGACTCGAACACTTCCTACGTACCGCGGTTTCCAGTGGAAGCGAAGGGGTATGGGAATCGGTCACCCGCGTTCCCGGTCACTTCTCGACGTCGAGCAGCGCCACCCGTTCGCGGACGACGTCGGCCAGGTCGCTGGCGGTCGCCGCGAGTTCGCGGTCGGAGACGCCGTAAAACTCCGTCACTCGTTCCCGATCGAACTCGGCGGCGGCGGGGGGAGCCGTCAGCCGCTCGACCGCTCGCTCGGCCGCGTCGAGGTCCGCGGCGGGTCGGTCCGCGCCGTCGACGCCGCCGAAGTCGGCGACCAGCACGACCGCGCGCTGTTCGCCCTCGGAGACGCCCAGCGCCAGCGCGCGGTCGATCTGTCGACGGCCGGCCGCGTACAGCATGATCTCGACGCCCGGGTCGCGAGCGACGGCCTCGCCGCGGGCGATCGCACGGGCGGCGAGGCGGACCGCGGCGCGGAGGTGAGCGTCGGAGACGACGAGGTCGGCGTCGAACGCCTGCACGACCGCGCCGGTCTCGTCGGCGATTCCGTCGAGGCGCGCGAGGAAGGCGTGGAGGTCGTCGATGGCGACCGTTCCGCGGACGAGGCGGTGCGGCGGGGTCGACGGGTCGGGGCGGCCGTCGTCGGACCCGGTATCAGGGGTCGTTTCCGTCCCGTCGCTCACTCGAAATCACCCAGGCTCGCCTGCCCGTCGCCGTCCTCGTCGCTCGCGGAGCCCGCGGTCGCCGCCGCCGAGGCCGACTTGTCCGGACGCACGTCGTCCATCGACGGGTCCTCGCGCCCCGCGTGTTCGAGGATGCGCTCGGCGGTGCGCTCGCGGCCGCGGAGCGCGCCGAGCACGACCGCCTTGTCGGCCTCGCGGAGGTCGGCGCGCGTCTCGACGCCGGCCTCGTACAGCCGGCGGGCGCGCTTCCGGCCGACGTTCCGGACCCCAGCTAAGTCGAGCAGCTCCTCGCGGACGCCGTACTCGATCCGCTTGCGGGCCTCGCGGACCGCGACGACGACATCGCCGTCGACGTCCTCTACGTCGCGCGCGAGGGTCTCGGCCGCGCGCAGCAGCCACTCGGCGGTGTCGACCTTCCCGCGGATGTCTCCCGGGCCGACGCCGTACCGCTCCGTGATGCGGTCCTCGTCGACCTCGTTCGCCCAGTCCTCGAGGAGGCGGGCCGTCTTCAGCGACGCGAGCCAGTCCTCGAAGCGCACGTCCTCGTACTCGGAGGGCACGTCGCCGAGGAACTCGCCCTCGCGCTCGTAGCAGAGCTCGGTGTACGTCTCTCTGTCCCCCGACTTCAGGTAGAGCTCGTACATGTCGGGCGTGCGGCTGACGAGGTGGTAGAGGCCGAGCGGGGTGACCTGGGGAGCGGCGGGGTCGGCGTCGCCGTCGGCCGAGTCGCCCGCGGCGTCCGCCGTCTCGCTCTCGTCGCCGTCCTCCCCGGCTCGCGCGTACGTCCCGAACCCGGGCTCGTCGGCGTCTCCGTCGCCGTCGGCCGTCATGACGAACTCGCCGTCGTCGCCTCCCGCGCCGGCGACACCGCGGGCCCCGGCGTCCCCGACCGACCGCAGCCCGTCGATCATCTCCGCGGCGCTCATCGGATCGAGGTAGAGCCGCGAGACCGTGTGACCGATGCCGGTCGCGATCAGGCTCTCGCTCCCGCCGTCGCGGTCGCGCTCGACGAAGTCGTTGACGGCGAGGTAGTCGAGCACGGTGTCGGTGACGGCCGCGAGCCGCCCCTCGTCGTCGGTCTGGGTCGCGTAGAGAGTGTTGTCGAGGAAGGAGAGGAGCCCGTCGCGGGTGGAGGCGAAGCCGGAGGCGACGGTGGCGAGCACGTGGGTCCGGAGCGCGGGCTCGGCGGCGAGCTTCGACCGGACCGGCTCGGGGTCGGCCCAGAGGTACCGCTCGAACAGCTCCTCTTTCGTGTCCGCGTCGTTCGCGAGCAGCACCGCCTCGCCGTAGGGGTCGAGTCCGGGCCGACCCGCGCGCCCGCACATCTGGTGGACCTCCAGCACGTCGAGGGGTTTCATCCCGCCGAACTCCCCGTCGTAGCGGCGCCAGTCGCGGACGATCACCCGGCGGGCGGGGGTGTTGACGCCGGCGGCGAGCGTCGGCGTCGCGGAGATGCACTTGATGAGGCGGTCGCGGAACGCGTCCTCGACGAGCGACCGGTGCTCGCTCGCGAGCCCCGCGTGGTGGAACGCCGACCCCTGCGCGACCGCGTCGGCGAGGTCCTCCGACGTGTCCGTGTCGGAGACGCCGCGGATCTCCTCGGCGAGATCGCGGAGGCGGTCGCGCTCGTCGTCGGTGAGCCGCGACCCGGTGACGTCGGTGAGCTTCCGGGCGGACGACTCGGCGTTGCGCCGGGAGTTGACGAAGACGAGCGAGGAGCCGCCCTGCCCGTCCTCCTCGGTGTCGAGCGCGTCGGCGACGAGCCGGGCGGTCTGGTCCTCGCCGCGCTCGACGGGGACCTCCCGCTTGCTCCCGTCGGCGAAGTCGACGGCGTTACCGAAGTGGACGCCCATCCGGAGGTCGATCGGGCGCCAGTCCGACTCGACCAGCCCGGCGTCGAGCCAGTCGGCGATGACGTCGGCGTTGCCGACGGTCGCCGAGAGCGCGACCGTCTGGAGCCCGGGGTTCACCTTCCGGAGCTTCGCGAGGGTCACTTCGAGGGTGGGGCCGCGGTTCGGGTCGTCGACGAGGTGGACCTCGTCGCTCACGACGCAGGTGAGGTCGTCGATCCACGGGGCGCCGTTGCGGATCAGCGAGTCGACCTTCTCCGAGGTGGCGACGATGACGTCCCGCGTGGCGAGCCACTCGCCGTCGGACTCGTAGTTGCCGGTGGAGACGCCGACCGTGACGCCGTGGTCCTCCCAGCGCTCGAACTCGGTCTTCTTCTCGCTGGCGAGCGCGCGCAGCGGGACGATGTACAGCGCCTTGCCGCCGCGCTCGATCGCCGACAGCATGGCGAGCTCGGCGATCAGTGTCTTCCCGGAGGCCGTCGGGACCGCGGCGACGAGGCTCTCGCCGTCGACGACGCCGGCCTCGACGGCGGCCGCCTGCGGCGGGTACAGCTCGGCGACGCCCTCCGATTCGAGCGCCTCGCCGACGCCCGCGGGGAGCCCGGAGAGCGAACTCGGTTGCATTGGTGGAGGGTGGGTCCCGACCCGATTTAAACCGTCGGAACGGCCCGGTGGCGGGGGCCGCGCTCGTCTCCTCACGGCCGACCCGCCGCTTCCGCTACAGCTCGCCCTTCGTGCTCGGCGTGTCGCTGCGGCGCTCGTCGAGCCGCGTCGCGTCGTCGAGCGCCCGTGCGAGGGCCTTGAACAGCGCCTCGACCTCGTGGTGGGCGTTGTCTCCCCGCTCCACCGCGGCGTGGAGCGTCAGGCCGGCGTTGTGCGCCAGCGACAGCGCGAAGTGGTCGGCCATGACGCTGGTGAACCCGCCGATCGACGCCTGCGAGAACGCCCCGTCGAACTCGTAGTACGGGCGCCCGGCCACGTCGACGACGACGCTCGCGACCGCCTCGTCGAGGGGGACCCGTCGGTCGGCGTACCGCCGGATGCCGCGCTTCTCGCCGAGCGCCTCGTCGAACGCCTCGCCGAGGCAGATCGCCACGTCCTCGACCGTGTGGTGGTCGTCGATCTCGGTGTCCCCGTCGCACCTGACGGTGAGGTCGAAGAGGCCGTGTTTGGCGAACGACGCCAGCATGTGGTCGTAGAAGCCGATCCCGGTGTCGATCTCGCTGTCGCCGTCGCCGTCGATCGCGAGGGTGAGCTCGATCGTCGTCTCGCTCGTCTCGCGGGTGACGGCGGCCGTCCGGTCGTGATCGCTCATACCGGCCCGTCGCGGCGGATTCGTAAGTCGGTTGCGGGTGGGCGGACGGCCGACGGCACCCGACCGGCGGAGGATATTTGTCACGCCAGTGAATCGTCTCGGCACGGCATGGACAGTTCAGACCCCCCCGACTCGTCCGGCCCGTCCGCCGCCTCTGGCCCTCCCGACGCGTCCGGACCGACCGACGGCTCCGGCCCCTCGCGCGCCGGCGTCGAGGTCCCAGACACGCTCGCCGCCGTCGTCGACGCCGACACCGGGGAAGGGGAGCTCGAACGGACCATCGGCCTCGTGGGCGGGCTCGCGATCGGCGTGGGAACGATGATCGGCGCGGGGATCTTCGTCTTCCCGGGGCTGGCGGCCGAGAACGCCGGTCCGGCGGCGTCGCTCTCGTTCGCGATCGGAGCGGTCATCGCGCTCCTCGTCGCGCTGCCGGCGTCGGAGCTCGCCACGGCGATGCCGCGCAGCGGGGGCGGCTACTTCTTCATCTCGCGCGGACTGGGGACCGCCGCCGGCGCGGTCGTCGGGCTCGGGCTCTGGCTCGGCCTCGTGTTCGCCGCCGCGTTCTACCTCGTCGGGCTCGGCAGCTACGCGGGACAGGTGTTCCTCGAAGCCGGGATCGCGCTCCCGATCGACCCCGCGGTCCCCCTCGGCGTCGCGTTCGGCGTCGGTCTCACCGTCCTCAGCCTCTTCGGGACCGAGAACACCGCGGCGCTCCAGAACGGGATCGTGATCCTGCTGTTGGTCATCCTCACGCTCTTCTTGAGCTACGGCTCGCTCGACGCGCTCGGCGTGTTCGGCGCCGAGCGCGTCCCGGAGCGCTTCTTCCCGCCCGGCGGGACGCTGCCGGTGCTCCAGACGGCGGCACTCGTCTTCACCTCCTACCTCGGCTTCGCGCAGGTCGCGACCGTCGCGGGCGACATCACGGAGCCGAGCCGGAACCTGCCGCTGGCGATGGTCGGCTCCGTGCTCCTCGTCGGCGTCTTCTACGTCGTCACGATTTTCGTCGCGACGAGCGCGTTCGGCAGCGCCCGCCTCGGCGAGTTCGGAGAGACCGCGATGGTCGAGGTCGCGCGGTCGTTCGTCGGGCTCCCGGGGGCGCTGGCGATCGTCGTCGCCGGGCTGTTGGCGACCTTCTCCAGCGCGAACGCCTCGATCCTCAGCGCCTCCCGCGCGGTGTACGCGGTGAGCCGCGACGAAATCATCCCCGAGACGGCGAGCCGGCTCAACCTCGCGTACGGCACCCCCCACGTCGCCCTCGGGCTCGCCGGCGGTCCGATCGTCGTCCTGGCCGCGACGGGGCAGGTGGCGCTGCTCGCGGAGGTCGCCTCGTTCCTCCACCTCGTGATGTACGGGCTGATCTGCGTCGCGCTGATCCAGCTCCGGCGGGAACGGCCGTCGTGGTACGACCCGGCGTTCCGCTGTCCGGCCGGGTTCGCCGTCGCCGGCGTCGGCGGGCTCGCGAGCTTCGCGCTCATCGCGTTCATGCAGCCGGCGTCGATCGGCGTCGGCGCCGCGATTATGATCGCGGCGTACGGCTGGTACCGATACTACGCGACGGACGTCGAACTCAAAGGAGACTTCTGAGATGACCGACACACCCACCGAGGACGGCGAGGAACAGACCGAGACCGGGGACCGACAGGCGACCGGAGAACAGCCGGGGCCTGAAACGCCGACCGGAGAGCAGCCGGAGCCGGACGCGCCGACCGACGTCGGTCAGCCGTCGGTGCTGGTTCCCCTGAAACTGCTCGAGGGCGAATCGCTCCCGAACGGTGTCCCGGAGCTGCTCGCGAACGCCCGCGTCGTGCTGCTCGGGTATCACGTCATCCCCGAGCAGACGGCGACCGAGCAGGCGCGGGAGCAGTTCGGCGAGAAGGCGATGTCGAAGCTCGGCGAGTTCGCCGACTCGCTCGCCGCGGCCGGCGCCGACGTCGAGACCCGGCTCGTGTTCACTCACGACGAGGCGACCACGATCGACCGGCTCATCTACGAGTACGAGTGTCTCGCGGTGCTGGTCCCGAACAGCGCGGAGCGCGTCGACTCGGTGCTCGTCGCGCTCCGCGGGACGGTCGGCGTCGGGCGGAACACCCGGCTCGTCGCCGGGCTGTTCGCCGACGCGGGCGTCGACGTAACGCTGTATCACGCCCTCAACGAGGGCGAGTCCCCCGACGACGGGGAGTCGTTCCTGAACGGGGTACGGGCCGACCTCGTCGAGCGCGGCGTCGCGGCCGACCGGATCGAGACGCTCGTCGAAGACGCGGACGCCCCGCTCGACGCCATCGCGGGCCGGGCCGAGTCGCACGACGCGGTCGTGATGGGCGAGACGGACCCGTCGGTCACGACGTTCGTCTTCGGGATGCCGTCGGAGCAGGTGGCCGAGCGCTTCCTCGGGCCGGTGCTGGTCGTCCAGCGCGAGCGTCCGGAGGAGTAGTCGGCGGCCGACCGAGGGGCGACTTCGCGGGACCCGCCGTCTCAGACGTCGTCCGCGGCCGCCTGCGCCTCCCGCAGCGTGAACCGCCCCTCGTACAGCGCGGTCCCGACCACGACCGCGGCCGCGCCGGCCCCTTTCAGCGCCGCCGCGTCCTCGACGGTCGCCACGCCGCCGGAGGCGATCACCGGGACGTCGACCGCGTCGACGACGCTTTCGACCGCCTCGCGGTCGATCCCCGCTAACTGTCCCTCGACGTCGACGTTCGTGAACAGGATCGCGCCCGCGCCGAGCTCCTCGTAGCGCGTCGCGGCCTCGGCGGGGTCGAGGCCGGTCCCCTCGGTCCAGCCGCTCACGACGACCTCGCCGCCCTTCGCGTCGAGGCTGACGACGACGGTTCCCGGGTGGCTCTCGTCGATCTCGGCGACGATCTCGGGCGTCTCGACCGCCGCGGTCCCGAGGATGACGCGGTCGAGACCCATATCCAGGAGCTCGCGCGCGCCCTCCGCCGTGCGGATGCCGCCGCCCAACTGGAGGCCGACCGCGTCCGGGACGCTCCGGACGACCGACTCGATCGCGTCGGCGTTGACGCGCTCGCCCTCGAACGCGCCGTCGAGGTCGACGAGGTGGAGCGTTTCCGCGCCCGCCTCGATCCAGCGGTCGGCGGCCTCGACCGGGTCGCCGTACCGCTTGCCCGTGCCGCGCTCGCCGCCGACCAGCTGGACCACCTCGCCGTCCTGGACGTCGACCGCCGGGATCACCTCGAACTCGGGGAAACCGCTCATACCCGTCGAGAGTCGCGGGCGCGGATTAAACGAGTCGGTTCGGGCGGCGAGGGGCCTCAGGGCGCGACGGGGGAAGGTACCGTCGAGGCGCGAGGGTCGTGCCGGCGGCCGCGCGCTTCAGACCGCCGGCGCGCCTCACTCCACCGAGACGATCAGCACGGAGATCTCCTCGTCGAACGCGGCCGGGTCGGTCGCGAGCGCCGCCGCCGCCTCCGCGTCCGCGATCGATTCGACGACGGTCTCGCCGTCGAGCGACCCGGGGACGGCGTCGCCGATCACCGCCGTGACCGCCTCGGAGGGGAACGCGCCGCCGGCCACGAGGACGTCGGTGCCGTCGTGCCAGACCGCGAGCCGCGCCGTGACGCCGACGGCCTCGTCGACCGCGGTCGTCGAGCCGTCCGGGAGGGGCGCCTCCCCGTCGAGCGCGAACTCGCCCGCGAAGCGCCACGCCGTCGCGGTGTGGCCGCCGACGACGGTGGTGGTCCCCTCGTCGACCTCTTCGAGGCCGTCCGTCCCGGCGCTCCGGAGCCGCGCGCGGAACGCGTCGACCGCGGCCGTCTCCACTTCCGCCATCAGCCGGCCTCTACCGACGCCCGCCGGCAGTCCGTCGAGGGCGGGCCGAAGGTCGATCCGGGTCGCGAAGAAGACCACCGGTGACCCGCTCGCGTCGAACGTCTCGTCGAGCGCCTCGGCGACGGAGACGTACTCGTAGATCAGCGTTCGTTCGAGCGCGCGCACGGTCGCCGGGCCGTACGCCCGCTCGAAGACCGCGCTCTCCGACTCGTCGAGGAGCCGCCAGCCGTCGTCGATCCGCTCGTTCGTCACGGTCGGCTCCGGGACCGGCCCCTCCCGAGCGCCGAGACAGCCCGCGAGACCGAGCGCCGTGGCGCTCGCCCCCGCGGCGAGGAGTCGACGGCGCGTGCGTCCGCTCGGGTCGCCTCCGGACGAGTCGTTCATACGGATCCGGAGGCGCGCCCCGATAAATCGGTATCGCCGAGAATATCGGAACAGATACCGCCGGACCGAGGGAGGCGGTCGCCGGCCTCGTCGACCGCCCGCCACCGACACGGATCCCTTATAACCACCGAGTGTGACAACCGAGTAATGGCAGACGACACGGACGCGGCCACCGGTCCGGACGCGGTCACCGACGAGGGCGCGGTCAGCGACGGGGACGCGGTCGCCAGCGGCGAACCGAGCGCGTCGCGGACGCGGCGGGGGACGGACCGGCCGACCCGCCGCCGGTTCCTGGCGCTCGGGGGCGCCGCGGGCGCCCTGGCGCTCGCCGGCTGTAGCGCGCAGCAGACGGGCGACGACGGGGGCGACGGCGGCTCGAGCGACGGGGCGGACGGCTCGGACGGCTCGAACGAGACCGACGGCGACGACGGATCGGACGGCGAGGGCGGCGACGAGGAGACCCCCACGCTGACGGTCGCGACCTACACCAGTTTCATCGACGCCCCCTCGGTGAGCCCGGGAGAGTGGCTCAAAGAGGAGTTCGAGTCGCGCGTCGACGCCGAGCTGGAGTGGGCGACGCCCGACAACGAGCTGAACTACTACGTCGAGCGCGCCGCCTCGGGCGTCTCCATCGACGCCGACCTCTACGTCGGTCTCACGACCGAGGACCTCGTCCGCGTCGACGACCAGCTCGACGACGGGCTGTTCGCCGAGCGGGGCGAGGTGGGCGGGTTCGGCGACGTCCGCGACGGGCTCCTCTTCGACCCGTTCGACCGGGCCGTTCCCTTCGACACCGGCTACGTGAGCCTCGTCTACGACGGCACGGCGGTCGAGGCCCCGGAGACGTTCGACGGGCTGCTCGCCGACGAGCACAGCGGGGCGCTCATCGCGCAGAACCCCGGCGGCTCCTCGACGGGGCGCTCGTTCCTGCTGCACACGATCCACCGCTTCGGCGACGGCGGCGTCGCGAGCGACGGCGACGACGAGGCGGTCGAGGGCGGCGACGGCGACCCCGACTACGACTACCTCGACTACTGGGCGGACCTCCAAGCGAACGACGTCCGCGTGCTCGGCTCGTGGGACGACGCGTACACCGCCTGGAGCAACGGCGAGGCACCGATCGTCGTCTCCTACTCGACCGACCAGGTGTTCGCTGACATGGAGGGAGCGAACCTGGAGGAACACCAGATCCGCTTTTTGAACGATCAGGCGTACGCGACCCCCGAGGGGATGGCCGTCTTCGCCGACGCCGACGAGCCGGCGCTCGCCCGCGAGTTCATGTCGTTCATGCTGGAGCCGGACGTGCAGGGGCAGATCGCCCAGCGCAACGTCGCCTTCCCCGCGACCGACACCGCGACGCTCCCGGACGACTACGCCGAGCTCGCCCAGGAGCCGGCCGAACCGGTGACGTTCACGTACGACGAGCTCCAAGGCTCGGTCAGTGAGTGGATCGACGCCTGGGAGCGACAGTACGCCGGGAACTGAGACCGGCGTGACCGACCGCCGCAGCGGCGCCGGAGAGGCCTCGAACCCCGACGCCGGCCCGAGTCGCCGTCGCGTCCGGTCGCTCCGCGACCGGCTCGAAGGGCGCCTGCTGACCGCGCTCGCGGTCGTGACGAGCCTCACGCTCGTCGTCGCCTTCTACTACCCGGTCGGGACGGTCCTGATCGAGGCGGTCGTCGTCGACGGCGTCGCCACGCTCGCGGTGTTCGCCGAGCTGGTGCGCGACCCCTTCTATTTCGGCGAGCTCGCCCGACTGTTCGCGGGCGAGTCCCCGATCGCGGTCGCCCGCGCGCTCCTCGGACCGGACCGCCGGCTCGGGATCGTCGGCTTCACCGCGTACCAGGCCGCCCTGTCGACGGTCGCCAGCGTCGCGCTGGGGCTCCCCGCGGCGTACCTGCTCGCGCGCTTCGAGTTCCCCGGCCGCCGGACGCTCCGGTCGCTGACGATCGTCCCGTTCGTCCTCCCCTCGATCATGGTAGCGGTCGGCTTCGTCGCCACGTTCGGCACCAACGGGACCCTGAACGCCGTCCTGTCGGCGCTCGGGCTCCCGCCCGTCGACCTCATGTTCTCGCTGCAGGCGATCGTGATCGCCCACGCCTTCTACAACGCGCCGCTCGTCGCCCGGGTGACGACCGCGGCGTGGGAGTCGGTCGACGCGCGCGCGGTCGAGACCGCTCGGAGCCTCGGCGCGGGGCCCGCCCGGGCGTTCCTCGACGTGGTCGCGCCGCAGGTGTACCCGGCGGTCCTGACGGGCGCGGCGCTCACCTTCGTGTTCACGTTCGGCACCTTCCCCATCGTGCTCGCGCTCGGCGGCTTCCAGCTGGCGACCGTCGAGGTGTTCGTCTACCGACTCGTCCGCGATCTGAGCTACGCCGAGGCGGCCGCGCTGGCGATCGTGGAACTGGTCATCTCGCTCGGCGTGCTGCTCGCGTACCTCCGCTACGAGGCGCGCAACACGGTCAACGCGCGGGGCGCCCGCCCGCTCCCGCGCAGACCCCTGCTCCCGGCGGCGCCGTCCGCGCGGGAGGTCCTGCCCCGCGTCGGCCTCGCCGCCTACGCGGTCGTCGCGGCGGTGCTCTTCCTCGCCCCGATCGGCTCGATGGTCCTCGCGAGCGTCACGGGGGGCGACGGCGCGCTCACGCTGGAGCACTACCGGTTCCTCGTCGACCGCCAGCGGACGGGCGCGGCGTTTCAGGTGCGGCCGTGGCCCGCGATCCGCAACTCGCTCGCGTTCGCGTCGGCGGCGACGCTGATGGCCCTCCCGATGGGGGTCGTCGTCGCCGTGCTGACGACGCGGCGGTACCGCGGGCGGAAGCTGGTCGACGCGGCCGCGATGGCCCCGCTCGCCGTCTCCGGAATCGTCGTCGGCCTCGGACTCCTCCGGGGACTCGTCTTCGGCGTCGAGGTCGCCGGGTGGCGGATCGCGGCGACCGGCGCCGTCGCCATCGTCGTCGCGCACGCGGTCGCCGGCTACCCCTTCGTCGTCCGGACGGTCGCGCCCGGGCTGGAGGGGTTGGACCGCTCGCTGATCGAGTCGGCGCGGGCGCTCGGCGCGTCGCGGGCGCGGGTGATCCGCGACGTGGAGCTCCCGCTCGTCTGGCCCGGGGTGGTCGCCGGCGCGGCGTTCGCGTTCGCGGTCTCGATCGGCGAGTTCACGGCGACGGTGGTGCTCGCGACCGGCGCGGACGCGTACACGATGCCGGTCGCGATCGAGCGGTTCATCGGGCGTCGGCTCGGACCGGCGACCGCGATGGGCGTCGTCCTCCTCGTCGTCACCGGGCTCAGCTTCGTCGTGATCGAGCGACTCGGGGGTGAGCACCGTGGACTTTGAGGAGGCGGCAACCGACGCCGCCGCGTCCGCCGAGCCCGCCGATGCCCCGCCTGCCGCCGCGTCCGTCGACGCCCCGCCCGCGGTCGAACTCGACGGCGTGACGAAGCGCTACGGCGACACGGCCGCCGTCGACGACGTGAGCCTCCGGGTGCGCGAGGGGGAGTTCTTCACGCTGGTCGGCCCCTCCGGCTGCGGGAAGACGACGAGCCTCCGGCTGATCGCGGGGTTCGAGGAGCCGACCGCGGGGACCGTCCGCTTCTTCGGCGAGTCGGTCGCCGGGGTGCCGCCCGAGGACCGCGACGTGGGGGTCGTCTTCCAGAACTACGCACTGTTCCCGCACATGACCGTCGGCGAGAACGTCGGATACGGGCTCAACTTCGCCGACCCGCCCGAGGGGGTCACCCGCGACGAGCGCGTCGCGGAGCTGCTCGAACTGGTCGACCTCCCGGACGCCGCCGACCGCGAGCCGGAGAGCCTCTCCGGGGGCCAACAGCAGCGCGTCGCGATGGCGCGGGCGCTCGCGCCCGGCCCGGACCTCCTCCTCTTAGACGAGCCGATGAGCGCGCTCGACGCGCAGCTCCGCGAGCGGCTCCGGGTGCAGGTCCGGCGGATCCAGTCCGAGCTCTCGATTACGACCGTCTACGTCACCCACGACCAGGAGGAGGCGCTGGCGATCTCCGACCGCGTCGCGGTGATGCGCGGCGGGACGCCCGAGCAGGTCGCGCCCCCGCGGACGGTGTACCGCGAGCCGGCGACCCGGTTCGTCGCCGAGTTCGTCGGCGACAACAACGTGTTCTCGGGGCGGGTCGTCGACGTCGAGGACCGAGTCACCGGGGAGGACGGAGACGAGACGAGCAACGGAAACGAGACGAGCAACGGAAACGAGACGAGCAACGGAAACGAGACGAGCGATGGAGTCACCCGCACCGCCGCCGTCGACGCCGGGGGCGAGACGCTCCGCGTCGCGCTCGACGGCGCCGCCGACGTCGCCGTCGGCGACCGTCTCGCCTTCTGCGTCCGTCCGGAGTACCTCCGGATAGACGGCGGCGAGAACCGGATTCGGACGACGGTCGCCAGCGCGGAGTTCCTCGGCGAGACGACTCGGGTGACCCTCGACTGGGGCGGTCGCGACCTCGTCCTCCGGACGCGCGACCCCCTCTCCGGGGAGGTCGTCGTCGGCTTCGACCCCGAGGACGCGCACCTGATCGACGGGGCGTGACGAGGGAGCGCTCGTCGACGCCGAGACGAGTCCCCGTAGCGGTCGCGCGCCTCGGCCCCGGCTCCGCTGCGCTCCGTCTACCGCGCGTCTGCCAAGCAAAGATGGTGATGATTAAATCGATATATAACGTATTTTTTGAGAGAATACGTCAGGATTTCGAGAATCTTTTCCATATACGGCCATAATTTTCCAGCACAATGAAAAATAGTACGTCGAATCTCGAACGAGGCCCCGAACGGCTGAAAGACAACCCGCGACCCGAGGATCTCGAGGCGGCGACCAGTCCGGCGGCCCGCCTGCTGGCGTGGCTCCGCTCCTGATTTTTCGCGCCTCCGTTTCCGATAGCGGTCGCAAGTCGTAGAGGAATCGAGCGGCTTCGACGCGAAGCGCGCGCCCGCCGCACCGTTTTTCAGAGGCGCTCGCGGAGCGTCTCGGCCGTCGCCTCACCGATGCCGTCGACGTCCGTGAGGTCGGCGGCGGACGCCTCACGCACGCTCTCGACCGATCCGAACCGCCGGAGGAGCCGGCGGCGGGTCTCGGGCCCGACGCCGGGCACGTCGTCGAGGACCGTCTTCACCTCGTCGCGGACGGTCTGGTGGTAAGAGACGGCGAAGCGGTGCGCCTCGTCGCGCACGCGCTGGAGCAGGTGGAGCTCCGGGGCGTCGTCGTCCCAGCGCCGGGTCCCGGTCGGGGTGACGACCAGCTCCTCGGCCTTCGCGAGCGCGACCGCGGGCACGTCCCAGCCCGTCTCCGCGAGCGCGTCGCGGGCGGCGCCGAGTTGGCCCTCGCCGCCGTCGACGAGGAGCAGGTCGGGGTCGGGGCGGTCGTCTCGGCCCTCGATCGCGCGCTCGGCGCGCCACCGGATCAGCTCGCGCATGTTCGCGTAGTCGTCGTTGCGGTCGGTGAGCTTCTTCCGGCGGTAGTCGGCGGTCTCGGCGCTCCCGTCGACGAAGCAGACGTCGGAGCCGACCACCGCGGTCCCCTGCGCGTGGCTCACGTCGAACCCCTCGATCCGGGCGGGGCGGTCGACCCCGAGCCGCTCGCCGAGCGCGCCGACGGGGTCGTCGCCGCCGCCGCGCTTCCGGGCGTTCTTCAGCGCGAGCTCGACGAGCTTCGCCTCTCGGCCCGCGCCGGGCACCCGGACCGAGACCCCCTCGGCCTCCAGCCAGTCGACCACGTCCGGGTCGGACGGGCGCTCGGCCAGGAGGACCGCGTCCGGGAACTCGCGCTCCGCGTAGTACTGCGTCAGGAACGCGGACAGCACCGCGGCGGGGGTGTTGGCGTCGGG
>NZ_NHPE01000076.1:0-9501 GCF_002252895.1 Halorubrum sp. Eb13
AACGACACTGGCGGCTACGGATTTATTGAGACTGACGACGCTGACGACGACGTGTTCTTCCACATGGAAGACGTCGAAGGGCCGGACCTCGAAGAGGGCCAGGAGCTCGAGTTCGACATCGAGTCCTCGCCCAAGGGGCCGCGCGCGTCCAACGTCGTTCGGCAGTAAGCCGATCCGATAAGGCGGGTCGGTCCGGCTGACGCCGAACACGGCTCTGACACGCGACAACGAGACTTTTGCCCGCTCCGGACTCACGTCCGACGCGGGTACTTATCACGACACCGAGCGTCGCCGCCGCCGATCGGTTCGGCCGGTGACGGCGAGCGGTGGCGTCGAAGTATCGGCGTACAACGGCCGGAGACGGCCGACTCAGATGTGCTGCCCGAAGAGCCCGCGGCCCTTCGTCACCTCAACGTCTCCCTCGACCTTCGTCTGACAGGCGAGTCGGACGTCGTGGCTCGGGTGGTGCGGCGGGAACCAGAGGCGGGCCTTCTCCTTCTTGCCGGGTTCGCTCACCTCGCCGTCGACCTGGACCGCACAGGACCCGCACGACCCCGCGCCCCGGCAGTTGAGCTGTTTCATCTTGCCGTTGTACACGGAGAGTCCGGCCTCCTTCAGCACGTCGCGTAACACGGCGCCTTTCTCGCACTCGATCTCCTCTCCCTGATAGGATACGGTCGGCATGTCCGAAGGTACGCGACCGATCCACAAAGAGTCTATGTACTGCGGTCGGGGATAGCGTCCCGCGCGGGACCGCGGTTCGAAACGGCCGCCCGACGAGACGGGCGTACGCCGGGCGTCAGACGCCGGACGGGGCGTTTTTTACCCTCGGCACCGCAGGACGGACATAATGGGACTCAGGTGTCTGCTCGGGCACGACTTCGACGAGCCCGAACTACGGCGCGAGCGCGAGGAGGACGGGAACGAGGTCGTCACGACCGTCACCGAGGTGAAGACCTGCGCTCGCTGCGGTGAGACGCAGGTCGTGAGCGAGAACACCGAGGTCACGACGATGGAGCAACTGACCGACGAGGCCGTCGCGGGCGCCGAAACGGCGGGGGCCGGGACGACCCCGGGCGTCGACGACGACCGCGGCGCGACGGGCACCGTCGGGCCGGACGTCGTCGGAACGGACGCCGTCTCGATGGACGCCGCGGCGACGGACGACGGGGCGGGCGAGGCGGGCCCGACGGTCGACGCGACCGACGACGTCGACGACGCCGTGATCATCGACGACGGACCGGCCGCGGCGGCCGACGACAGACCCGAAGACGGTGCCGCGGACGCGGACGACGAGGGAGACGCGCCCGCGGACGACGAGGACGCGGAGCTCCTCGAATCGGGCCCGGACGACGAGGCGGGCTCGCTGGGGGGCGGCGACGAGTACGCGGAGTACCCCGAGGTCGAGACCGCGGAGTCGACGGAGGGCGACGAGCGGGACGCGGCGACCGACGACGGCGTGATCCTCGACGAGGCGGACGAGCCGGCGGCCGACCGCGAGCGCGGGGCGTGGCCGGAGGTCGACGAGGCGGACGAGCCGGAGCCGTCGACGACGGCGTGGCCCGAACAGCGCGGGGAGGACGAGGGGTTCAGCGCGGAGGTCGGCGACGGCGACGCCGGCGGCGTGGAGTTCGGGGGCGGTCTCACCCCCGAGGCGGCCGAGTCGGCGGACGGAGACGGAGACGCGGAGTACGTCGAGGCGCCGGAGCGCGACGCGGACGAGGTCGGCGGCACGATCGAACCGCGGGGCGAGGAGGCGGAGCCGGTCGACGCCGGAACGGGGATCACCCGCGCGGAGACCCCGGACCTCTCGACGTCGACCTCGGAGACGACGACGGAGTACCACTGCCCCGAGTGCGGGATGACCCGGGACGCCGACGGCAACTCCATGCGCGCGGGCGACATCTGCCCCGAGTGCAAGCGCGGCTACGTCACCGAGCGGCCGATCTGATCGGCGCCGGAGGGGTCTCGTAACGGCCTGAACACCCCGTGACGAAACTGGTTTACGCCCCCCTGTCGAACGGTCGCGGCATGAAGGAGTACAAGATGCGCCGCGGCGAGCATCTGGACGATCGCATGCCCGACCTGAAGGGCTCCATCGAGGACTACTTCGGCGAGGTCTCCGACACAGAGGAGTGGCAGGGCCACGAGCTGTACGTGGTCGAAGACCCCGACAATCCCGTTTTCGAACGAATCGTGGCCGGTGCCGCCGAGTACGGTGGAAAGAAGGACAAGCTCGCGGTCCATTTCGAGGAGCGGCCCGCCGAGGACGTCATCGCCGAGGGGAACGCCGACGCCGCCGCCGACGCGGTCGACGCGAAAAACGAGTTCCTGCTGGAGGCGACTGGCCGCGACGCGAAGTCCCGCCGCGACTCGCTGAAGCGCGAGGTCGAGGACGACGCGCCCGACTACTGAGTCGAGCCCGGGCCCCCGCCGCTATTTATACGATCGGTCGTTCGTGCCGACGAGCGCGCCCGCGTCGTCGATCTCGGTGACCGAGCAGTTGTCGGCCGACAGCTCCGTGAGCGACCGCACCACCGAGAGGTCTCTGCGCTCGCCGACGACGAGCCGGATCGGGTTCACGTGCGTGACGGCGACGACGGTCCCCTCGCGGGCGCGCAGATCCGCGACCGCGTCGAGAACGCGGTCGCGGACGGAGAGCCAGCTCTCGCCGCTCTCCGGCTCGCGCTCGGCCGCGGCCCGTCCGTTCTCCAGCAGGTCGAACGCGGGGAAGCGCTCGAAGAAGGAGCCGGAAGAGAGGCCTTGAAACACGCCGAAGTCGCGCTCGCGGAGCCGCGGGTCGGTCTCGAGTTCGACCCCGGCCGCCGCGGCGATCGGCTCGGCGGTCGCCACGGTCCGCGCGAGGTCCGAGGCGACGACCGCGTCGACCGCGTGGCGCTCAACGAGGGCGTCGGCGACCGCCGCGGCCTCCTCGCGTCCGGCGTCGGAGAGCCCGACGGGCGCCCACCCCTGGATCCGACCCGCCTCGTTCCACTCGGTCGTCCCGTGTCTGACGAACAGCGTGCTCACGGTTCACTCTCGGCGTCTCGTATCAAGGGCCTTTCGTCGTCGGAGCCGCGTCCCAGTCAGCGTTCGAGCGACCGCGTCAGCGCGAAGACGAACAGCGCGATGAGGAACGCGCCGACGAACCCCTCCAGGGTGGCGGCGAGCCGGACGGCCAAGTCGGACTGCTCCGTGCCGCCGCCGAGGATCAGCGCGACGAACGACTCCAAGCTCAACAGCCCGTACCCGAGGACGCCCCCGTACGGAGGTTCGGGGAGCAGCACGGCGAACGCCCCCGCGAAGACGAACACGACGCTCCCGGAGAAGGTGAGCACTCGGCCGGGGCGTTCGCCGTAGCCGGAGCTGAGGTCGAACAGCGCGTTCGAGACGTAATCGGACGCGGCGGCGAGGCGCTTCCGTGGCGGCCCGCGGGCGCGGGCCTCTTTCCGGTGGACCCGTCGACGCTGGAGCATCTCGTTCCGGAAGAACCGAGAGGCCGCGTTCGTGTCGCCGACGCGGTTCGCGCCGTTGCGCGCGAGCACGTAGGTGGTGACCAGCGTCTCGGCGTCGGGGACCTCCGCGTCGACGTCGGCGATCACCGGGGCGATCGCGCTCTGTAACTCGCCGCGCGCGGCCGCCTTCCCCGGGTCGTGCGCGGGGTATGCGTCGGGGTCGACCCGGCCGAGCGCGGCGCGGACGTCGGGGTCGCGGAGGGCGACGACGGCGGTCGGCGCGGGGCTCACCGCGTCCCCGCCGTCCGAGGCGACCGCCGCGAGGCCGCGAACGAGGCCCACCCGGTCGCTCTCTCGGTCGTCGAACGGTTCCGGGAGGGCGGATTCGCGGGACGACTCGGCCTCTCCGGCGATCGCGGCGAAGTCGACACGGGCCCCGACGAGGGTCGCGACCGCGTCGACCGGATCGGCGGCTGAGAGGGCGTCCCGGAACCCCTCGAACGTCGCGGCCGCCGCGAGGAGGTCGTCCGCGAGCGCCATCGCGTCGGCGGCGACGGTGGCCGTCGCGAGCCCGCGGTAGCCGGTGCCGTCGCCGTCGACGGTCTCCGGGACCTCGTGGATCCGCCAGTCGGCCGCCTCGAAGGCGTCGCGGTTCCGTCCGAAGACGAAGCCGTCGAACGTCGTCTCGACGAGGTGGAGGCGGTCGGTGGACCCGCCGTTCGTCCCGAGTCGGACGTCGCCGAGCGTGGCGTTCCGGAGGTCGTACCCGACGGGACCGCTCGCTGTCGGCTGCGAGAGCGAGCCGGCGCCGACGGTCACACGGCGCAGCCGCGCAACCGGGAACGTCGTGTCGGCAAGCCGCGGCGTGCAGGTCAACGCGCCCGCGACGGTCGTGCCCGAGAGGTCGAGGCAGCCGTCGACGACCGGACCGGGAAGGGTGCCCGTCCGCGCCTCCGCGAGGTCGGCGTCGCCGCCGATCCGGCCGTTCCGGACCGAGAGGTTCCCGGCGACGATCGCGGGGCCGAGCGTCGTCGACTCGTCATCGACGGCGCCGAGCCAGAGCGAGTCGTCGAGGTCGACGGCGTCGAGCCGGAGGTCGCCCCCGACGTGGAGGTCGTTCAGCAGGAGCGCCCCCCGGCTCCGGAGGTGTTCGAGCACGACGTGCGAGCGCACCTCGGTGAGTCGGAGCGTGAGCTCGGAGGTGTTCGCGTGGTGGCGCTCACCCCGGAGCGTGAGTCCCGGGCAGTAGAGCCGCCCCTCGACCGCGCCGCGCTTGAACTCGAACCGGCCGTCGACGACGCACTCCGTCGCCTCGACGTCGCCGTTCACGACCGCGTCGGTGAGCACGAGGCGCCCGCCGACGCGCGCGTCGTCGAACCGCACCGGTGTGGAGGCGGCGTCACCGACCGGGGGGCCGCCGTCGGTGGGTCGCTCCGCCGCGTCGACGGCCCCGATCCACAGGCCGTCGGCGTCCGGGTCGACCCGCGCGTCGGGGTGCGTCGCCGGGCCGAGCGCGGACTCGCGAAGCGAGCAGTCGCCGTCGACGACGCAGTCGGTCGCGTCGACGGTCCCGATCCGCGACCCACCGAGGTCGAAGTCCGCCTCGATCCGCGCGTCGTGACAGTCGAGCGCACCGATTCGAGCGCCGCGGAGGTCGAGCGGGTGTGTGTCGCCGCGCTCGATCAGCTCGTCGGAGAGGTCGAGCGCCGAGAGGCGGGCTCCGACGAACCGCTTCCGCTCGCGGGCGAAGCGCCGCTCGCCGAGGTCAATCGCGAACAGGTCGGCCTCGGGCGTCGCAGAGAGGGATTCGAGCAGCTCGCCGGCGGCGTCCCCGTTCGAGAGCGCGTCGGGGTCGTGGAACGCGCAGTGATCGCCTCCCTCGACGGCCGTTCGCGGGCAGCGCCAGTCGTCGGCGAGGTCGCCGGGGACGGAGACCTCGTCGGCGTCGAAGGTACACCGGGGCATAGGCGAAGGAGTCGGAGGCGATACATAAACGCTCGGCAGCCGATGCGGCGCCGAGGCGGCGCCGAGGCGGCGCGGTCGTGGCGATGCGCGGCGGAGTCTCGTGGACGACAACCTATTGACCGCGGACCGGGTACTGTGACCGAATGCGACAGGACCCGATCCCGCCGGCGGTCGCCGACCGGCTGTCGACCGCGGCCCGTCGCCTGCGAGCGGCCCGCCGGAACGCGCTCGAGCGAGTCGCCGTCGAGGAGACGGAGTGGGAGTACGCGGGCCGGACGTGGTCGTGGCCGGCGGGGGAGGCGCGCACGTACTTCCACGAGCTCGCGCCGGGCGAGCGCGAGGCGCTCGACGAACTGACCGCGGAGCTGGAGCGGCTCCGCGAGGCGGGAGCGGCGGCGGAGGCGACCGCGTCGGGGGCGACGTCGACGGCGGACGTCGTCGGGGTCGGCACGGGTCGCGTCGCCGTCGGGATTCCCGGATCGATCGGCGGGGACCCGAGGACGTCCGACGGGGATGCCAAGCCGACCGACGGAACTCCGGAGCCGACCCACGGGGATCCGCTCGTCGCGAAGCTGGCGCGGTACGGTCCCTCGGCGGAGATGGGCGACGGGCGCCCGCAGAACCGACGAGAGCGACGGATCTGGTCGGCGGTCGAGTCGCACCCGTTCCTGCCCGTCCTCGACGGCGACCCCGACGGCGACTGGATCGTCATGCCGCGGGCGGAGGTCCCCCCAGAGGAGCCGGTCCGCGAGGAGGCGCTCGACCGCGTTCGGAGGGCGCTGGCGCCGCACCGCGACCGCTTTCACTTCGACGAGCTCAAGCCGGAGAACGTCGGCGCGTACCGCGGTCGGTACTGGATCGTCGACTACGGCCGCCCGACCGGCGAACCGTTGTTCGTCGATCCGCCGGGCGAACCGGAGCCGCCCGAGGCGGACGCGGCCGGAACGCCGGCTGAGGACGACGCGGAGGCAAGGGAGAAACGTAAGGATCGATCGTAAGAAAATTAATTCAGAACTGAGTTAAAACTTCGACAGCTTTATACGGGCGGGCGGCGAAAGGGAGGTATGAGCATAGAAACGGTGCTACTAGCGGTCGGAACCGAAGACGAGGAACAAACAGAGCAGCTCGCGAAGGAGGCCATCGCGGTCGCCGAGCCCGCGGGGGCGGAAATCGTGTTGACCCACGTGTTCTCGGACGAGGAGTTCGACGGAGTCCGGTCGAAGCTCGGGGTCAACCCGACGAGCGAGGGGTCGACGCCGAACGCGGTCGCGGAGCGGCACACCACGACGCGGGCGCTCGCGAAGGCGCTCGACGAGGCCGGCGTCTCGTACACGATCCGCGGCGCGGTCGGCGATCACGCCGACGAGGTCGTCGAGGCGGCCTCGGCCGTCAAGGCCGACCGCGTGGTGGTCGGCGGGCGGCGCCGGTCGCCGACCGGGAAGGCCGTCTTCGGCAGCGTCGCTCAGGAGGTCATCCTCTCGGCGCCGTGCCCGGTGACCTTCGTGCGGGAAGTCGCCGCCTGAGTGACCGACCCGTCTCCGCGCGCCGGTCAGGGCGACACCTCGCCGCCCTCACCGCGCGCCGAACGGGACGAACCGCCTCGGGAAGCGTCCCGCTTAAGTGACACCGGTCCGCCGTTCTAGCCGATGTATTACGTGGGCGTCGACCTGGGGGCGACGAACGTCCGAGCGGTCGTCGGCGACGGCACCGCGACGGTCCTCGGATCGGACGCGCAGGGGACCCCTCGCGGTCCGAACGGGATCGCCGTGACCGAGGCCGTGCTGAGCGTCGTCCGGGGGGCGTGCGCGGCCGCCGAGATCGACCCGACCGAGGTCGTCGCGGCCGGGATCGGCTCGATCGGCCCCCTCGACCTGGCGGCCGGGGTCGTCCAGGGGCCGGCGAACCTCCCGGACACGGTCGAGCGCATCCCGCTCGTCGGGCCCGTCTCGCAGCTCCTCGGCACCGACGAGGTCCACCTCCACAACGACACCGTCGCCGGCGTCATCGGCGAGCGGTTCCACGCCGAGCGCAACCCGGACGACATGGTGTACCTCACGATCTCCTCGGGGATCGGCGCCGGGGTCGCCGTCGACGGCAACGTGCTCTCGGGGTGGGACGGGAACGCCGGCGAGGTGGGCCACATGACCGTCGATCCGCACGGGTTCATGACCTGCGGGTGCGGGCTCGACGGGCACTGGGAGGGGTACTGCTCCGGCAACAACATCCCGAAGTACGCCCGCGAGCTCCACGCCGAGGACCCGATCGAGACGTCGCTCCCCGTCGAGGACCCGGACTTCTCCGCGGTCGACGTGTTCGAGGCGGCGGGCGAGGACGTCTTCGCCGACCACGTGATCGACCAAGTGGCCCACTGGAACGCCATGGGCGTCGCCAACGTGATCCACGCGTACGCCCCGCTCGTCGTGAGCGTGGGCGGGGCGGTCGCGCTCAACAACCCGGACCGGGTGATCGACCCGATCCGCGAGAAGCTCTCCGACATGGTGTTCATCAACGTCCCGGAGGTCAAGCTCACCGACCTCGGCGACGAGGTCGTCGTGAAGGGGGCGCTCGCGAGCGCGCTCACCGGCGGCACGGGCGACCGGTCGCGCGTGGACTCGCCGCCGGAGTGATCGGTTTTTAAAAACGGCCGTCGTCAATCCTCGAACTCCGTGAGCTCCGGCTCGACGTCCGGGCCGACCGCGTCTCGCGTCTCCACGTACGCGTCCCGGTACCGCCAGATCTTCCGGAGGAGGACGTAGCCGAACGCGCCCTGGAACAGGAGGACGAAGAGGAACAGCGCCGGGAGCCGCGGGATGGGAGTGAGCGCGGGGATCACCGAGGTCACCGGGCCGACGAGGGTGTTGTACAGCCCGTGGATCGCGGCCGCGATGACGAGCCCCTTCACCACGATCGGACCGCGGTTCTCGGGGTTGAACTTCGCGAGCCCGAGGTAGTACCCCGCGAACGCCGAGTAGACGACGTGGCCCGGCCCCGCGAGCGCTCGCAGCGCCGTGATCCCGTCGCCCGCGCCGAGGACGGCGAGCCCCAGCGTCAGCTCCGACATCTCGACCGTCCGGGCGATGTACACGAGGTTCTCGATGACGACGAAGCCGAGGCCGGCGATCGCCCCGTACACCGCGCCGTCGACGACGGCGTCGAACCGGTCGTCAGTGTACGCGTACAGCCGGACGGCGAGCAGCTTCACCGTCTCCTCGACGGGACCGACGATGACGAAGAAAAAGAGGACGATCCCGGGGAAGCCGAGCGGGGAGAAGAGCGGCTGCGCGTAGCTGTTGAGCACCGCGGCGAACGTCGCCGTCAGGATAGACAGCAGGAACGTCGCCACGAGCAGGGAGAGCGGCTCCGCGGTCGTGACGTCGGAGACGTACACGTACGCGGCGAGCCCGAACGCCGGGATCGCCGAGAGCCCGACGAGCATGGCGACGGCGGGGTCGAAGACCAGCCCGAGGCCGAACGACCCGAGGATGGCGAGGAGCCCCAGAAGCGCGACGAACACGACGAGCGCCTTCGCGGAGCGGGTGATGAGCCAGTACAGCGCGACCGAGAGCCCGTCGAGAGAGGTGCGCTCCTCCCACGTGGCGACATCGTAGAGGTCGCGGTCGTCGTCGGCGCGCGACTGGACCGGGTCCGACCGGGATGGCATACGCCCCGGTTCGGCCCGGGATGACTTAAGCCGTGGCCGGACCGCGGCCGATCGGGAGTCGTCCTCCGGCGGGACCCGCCCCGCGCCGAGCCGATGGAGTTGAAACCGCGGCGCCCGAAGGGCCGGTATGCACTTCGACCGACGGACGCAGCGAGCGCTCCGCGAGGCGGGGCTCGACGCGGACGCGATCGCGGACGCCTCCGACCGCGTCGCCGGGCTGGTCGCCGAGGACGCCGACCGCCTGCGGGCGTTCTTCGCCGCCGACTGCCCGTACTACTCGGACATGGAACTGGCCCACAGCACCGCCGACCGGCAGGAGCACCCGACCGCGGACGTCGACCTGTTCACCCACGGGAGCGACCTCCGCGGCTACCTCTCGCTCGACGGGTGGGGCGCGCCGGTCGAGCGAGAGGTAGCCGC
>NZ_NHPE01000001.1:0-3191 GCF_002252895.1 Halorubrum sp. Eb13
TCTCGTGGGCTCGGGGGTAGCGTCGCCGGAGCATGAAGGTATTTGCGCCCGCGGCTCCCGAGTGCGGGTATGTTCATCCTGGTGAACCTCAAGGCGTACCCGTGCGATCCGATCGAAGTCGCGACCGCCGCCAGCGACGTCGCCGAGGCGTCCGGCGCTCGGATCGCGGTCTCGCCGCAGGCGGCCGACCTCGCCCGCGTCGCGGACACCGGCGTCGAGACGTGGGCCCAGCACGTCTCGCCGAACGACCACGGCTCGCACACCGGGTCGACGCTCGCCGAGGCCGTCGCCGACAACGGCGCCGAGGGGACCCTCGTCAACCACTCCGAGAAGCGGCTGAAGCTCGCCGACGTCGACGGCGCCGTCCGCGCGGCCGAGCGCGCCGACCTGGAGACGATCGTCTGCGCGAACAACCCCGCGCAGGTCGGCGCGGCCGCGGCGCTCGGCCCCGACGCCGTCGCCGTCGAGCCCCCGGAGCTTATCGGCGGCGACGTCTCCGTCTCGACGGCCGACCCCGGGATCGTCGAGGACGCGGTCGCGGCCGCCGACGCGGTCGACCCCGACGTCGACGTGTTCTGCGGCGCCGGCGTCTCGACCGGCGAGGACGTGGCCGCCGCGGGTGACCTCGGCGCGTCCGGGATCCTGCTGGCCTCCGGCGTGGCGAAGGCCGACGACCCGCGGGCGGCGCTGGAGGACCTCGTCTCGGGACTCTGAGCGCGGCGACCGCCGCGGGAGCGGGCCGATCGCCTCGCACCGGCCACCGTCGCAGGTCCCTGCGCTTGCGGATCTGTATAAAGACACCGGTGCGAGCAGTTCACACGATCGGCGAAACCGCACGACGTGAGCGGTATCAGCTGACCGACGAGATCGCGCCGTCTAGTAACCTTTAACCGACACAAGCCGCTAACTTTGGCTAAGATGGCGAGTAACAAGATCCTCGGTATCGACCTCGGTACCACCAACTCCGCGTTCGCGGTGATGGAGGGCGACGAGCCCGAGATCATCGCGAACGCGGAGGGCGACCGGACCACGCCCTCCGTCGTCGCCTTCGCCGACGACGACGAGCGGCTCGTCGGGAAGCCGGCGAAGAACCAGGCCGTCCAGAACCCCGACCGCACGATCCAGTCGATCAAGCGGCACATGGGCGAGGACGACTACACGGTCGAGATCGGGGACGAAGAGTACACGCCCGAGCAGGTCTCGGCGATGATCCTCCAGAAGATCAAGCGCGACGCCGAGGAGTACCTCGGCGACGACGTCGAGAAGGCGGTCATCACCGTCCCCGCGTACTTCAACGACAAGCAGCGGCAGGCGACCAAGGACGCCGGCGAGATCGCCGGCTTCGACGTCGAGCGGATCGTCAACGAGCCGACCGCCGCCTCGATGGCGTACGGCCTCGACGACGAGTCCGACCAGACCGTCCTCGTGTACGACCTCGGGGGCGGCACGTTCGACGTGAGCGTGCTCGACCTGGGCGGCGGCGTCTACGAGGTCGTCGCCACGAACGGCGACAACGACCTCGGCGGCGACGACTGGGACGAGGCGCTCATCGACCACATCGCCGACGAGTTCCGGAACGACCACGGGATCGACCTCCGCGAGGACCGCCAGGCGCTCCAGCGCCTGAAGGACGCCGCCGAGGAGGCGAAGATCGAGCTGTCGAACAAGAAGGAGACGACGGTCAACCTCCCCTTCATCACCGCGACCGACAGCGGTCCGGTCCACCTCGAACAGTCGATCACCCGCGCGACGTTCGAGAACCTCACCGGTGACCTGATCGAGCGCACCGTCGAGCCGACCGAACAGGCGCTCTCCGACGCCGGCTACGACAAGGGCGACATCGACGAGGTCATCCTCGTCGGCGGCTCGACCCGGATGCCGCAGGTCCAAGAGCAGGTCGAGGAGCTCGTCGGTCAGGAGCCGAAGAAGAACGTCAACCCCGACGAGGCGGTCGCGCTCGGCGCGGCGGTCCAGGGCGGCGTGCTCTCCGGCGACGTCGACGACATCGTCCTGCTGGACGTCACCCCGCTCTCGCTCGGGATCGAGGTGAAGGGCGGCCTCTTCGAGCGGCTCATCGAGAAGAACACCACCATCCCGACCGAGGAGTCGAAGGTGTTCACCACCGCCGCCGACAACCAGACTTCGGTCAACGTCCGCGTCTTCCAGGGCGAGCGCGAGATCGCCGAGGAGAACGAGCTGCTCGGCGCGTTCCAGCTCTCCGGCATCCCGCCGGCGCCCGCTGGAACCCCCCAGATCGAGGTCTCGTTCAACATCGACGAGAACGGGATCGTCAACGTCGAGGCCGAAGACCAGGGCTCGGGGAACGCCGAGTCGATCACCATCGAGGGGGGCGTCGGCCTCTCCGACGAGGAGATCGAAGAGATGCAGGAGGAGGCCGAGAAGCACGCCGAAGAGGACGAGGCCCGCCGCGAGCGGATCGAGGCCCGCAACGAGGCCGAGACGACGATCCAGCGCGCCGAGACCCTCTTAGAGGAGAACGAGGAGGACCTCGACGAGGACCTCATCGGCGACATCGAGGACTCGATCGAGGACGTCGAGGCGGTGCTCGAGGACGAGGACGCCGACACCGACGAGATCGAGTCGGTCACGGAGGCGCTCACGGAGGAGCTCCAGGAGATCGGCAAACAGATGTACGAGGGACAGGCCGCGCAGGCCGGTCCGGGCGGCGCAGGCGGCGCCGCCGGCGGTCCCGGCGGTATGGGCGGCGCGGGCGGTCCGGGCGGCGCGGCCGGCCCCGGCGGCGCGGGCCCCGACGGCGACGACGAGGAGTACGTCGACGCCGACTTCGAGGACGTGGACGACGACGAGGAGTAGCGTCGGCGCCCCTCGCCTTCGGACGCGCCCCTTAACACGACCCAGCCACGAACGACCAATAACGAACGTAACGCATGAGCGAAGATTTCTACGACGTCCTCGGCGTGTCGCGGGACGCCAGCGAGGAGGAGATCAAGAAGGCGTACCGCAAGAAGGCCGCCGAACATCACCCGGACGTCAGCGACGACGACGACGCCGAAGAGCGGTTCAAGAAGATCCAGAAGGCCAAGGAGGTGCTCACCGACGAGGAGAAGCGCCGCCAGTACGACCAGCTCGGCCACGACCGCTTCACCGAGGCCGACAAGCGCGGCGCGACGGGCGGCGGCGGCCCCGGCGGCTGCCTCTTATAAACATCT
>NZ_NHPE01000145.1:0-22256 GCF_002252895.1 Halorubrum sp. Eb13
GGGCAGGGGAAGCGGGGGGTCGTCGACGGACCGAACCGTTCGACCCGAAGCGATCTCGGGGTAGAGGGCCGAAGCGGGGGTCGCGTTTCCACGTTACGCCGGCGATATCTTATACCTAGCTTAGGGACAAAGACGTGCTTTAGTCACCCCGGGGGACGCGGGTGCCGAAACGCATAACACCGTCCCGACGGATTCGACAGTATGCTCTCGGTAGAACCGCTGTTCGTCATTATTCTCGTCGGCCTGCTCGGGCTCTTCTTCTTCGGGTTTCTGCTCGTCCGGCGCACCTTGACCGGACTCCGCGAAGGGTACGAGGACGGCCAGCGGTAATGGTCGTCGCCACCGTTCTCACCCTCGGCGTCGCCGGCGCGGCGAGCCTCTTCATGGCGTGGTCTATCGGCGCCGGCTCGTCGGGGTCGACCCCGTTCGCCCCGGCGGTCGGCGCGAACGCGATCTCCGTGATGCGCGCCGGCCTGATCGTGGGGGTGTTGGGGCTGCTCGGCGCGGTGTTGCAGGGCGCAAACGTGACCGAGGCGGTCGGCACCGAGCTGATCGGCGGCGTCACGCTCACCGCCGGCGCGGCCATCGTCGCGCTGGTCACCGCCGCGGGACTCGTCGCGATCGGCGTGTTCGCGGGGTACCCGATCGCGACCGCGTTCACGGTCACCGGCGCGGTAGTCGGGGTCGGCCTCGCGATGGGCGGCGATCCCGCCTGGCCGAAGTACTCCGAGATCCTCACGCTGTGGGTGCTCACGCCGTTCGTCGGCGGCGGCATCGCCTACGTCGTGGCGCGGTCGCTGATCGGCGAGCGCCTCCCGGAGCGACCGCTCACCGCGGCGCTCGCGGGGCTCGTCGGCGTGATCGTCGCGAACGTCGGGTTCGCGCTGTTAGGCCCGCCGGGCGAACAGGCGTCGCTCTCCGAGACGGTCGGTCCGGAGCTCGGCGTCGGCGCGATCGGGACCCCGCTCGTCACGGTCGCGGTGGCGGCGGTCGTCACCGCCGCGGTGTATCTCGACCTCGGTCGCGACCGCGAGGGGGCCCAGCGCCGGTTCCTGCTCGCGATGGGCGGGCTCGTCGCGTTCTCCGCCGGCGGGTCGCAGGTGGGACTCGCGATCGGGCCGCTCGTTCCCCTGTTCGTCGGCGACGCGGGGATTCCCCTGTGGGCGCTGCTCGTCGGCGGCGGCGTCGGCCTGCTGGCCGGCTCCTGGACCGGGGCGCCGCGGATGATCAAGGCGATCTCGCAGGACTACGCGTCGATGGGACCGCGGCGGTCGATCTCGGCGCTCATCCCCTCGTTCGCGATCGCGCAGACCGCGGTCGCGTTCGGGATCCCCGTCTCGTTCAACGAGATCATCGTCTCCGCGATCGTCGGCGCCGGCTACGCCGCCGGCGACGCGGGCGTGAGCCGGGCGAAGATGGGATACACGGTGTTCGCGTGGATCGGGTCGCTCGTGGGGTCGCTCGCGCTCGGCTACGGGATCTACTCGGCCGTGCAGTTCGTGCTCTGAGCGAGGTGACGAGCGTCGAAGCCGTCGGAATTCGGGTAGTTGTATATGAACGGGATTGTCCGCGAGGCATCGGTGAATGCCCGCGAAGCCACAACCGCTCGTTTATACATGCCTGTTGGTGGATCGACGGAAGATGTCCAAAGCCTCAGCCGCTCGTTTATACCCGGTGACTGCCGATCGATGGTGAACACCGCCAAAGCCCCAGCCGCGAGGACGGCGCACGCTCGCTTCGCGCCTCACTCGGTCGCTATCGCTCCCTCATTACGGTGCTTGCGTCGTCATCAGAACGCGTAACGTTCTGATTGGCTCACGAGAGCGGAGCTCTCGTGAACGCCTGCGCCGTCCTCGCGGCTGCCCCTTTGAGTCCACCCCGCACCACAACCGCAGCCGCAGCCTCACGCCTCCCCAGCCTCGCGGTTCGCGCTCTGCGAGCGCTCACCGGCTCCCTCGCGCGTGCACCTCGCGCCCTACGGGCGCTCGGCGGCACGCGCCGACCGCGAGCGTGAGTGTATTAGCATCGATATCGGCTACTCGTCGCCCGGGTACGTCGGAATCCGCCCGGACCGTGCGCTCCCGTCGACGAACGGCAGGGCGGCGCGCGTCGCCGCGACCTCCTCGCCGTCGACGCGCACGGTAACCGGATCGAGGTCGGCGTCGAACCGGACCAGCGCCAGCGCGATCGGACCGCCCGAGGCGGGACCGACCGCCGCGCGGGTCACCTCGCCGACCGCCTCGTCGCCGGCGAAGACGGCCGCGCCGGACGTCGGGAGGACCTCGTCGTAGCCCTCCGGGTCGGCGTCGCCGTCGATCGCGCCGGTCGCGTCGGCGAGTCCGTCGAGCCGTAGCCCGACGAGCCGGCGGCTTGGCCGCCCCTGGTTCTCGACGCGAGAGACGACCTCCTGTCCGACGTAACAACCCTTCTCGAAGTCCAGGGCGTTGCGGAGGCCGAGGACGTTCGGCACCGTTCCCTCCAGCTCGTACTCGAAGAGCGGCGTGCCCGCCTCGGCGGAGAGCGCGTCCCACGTCCGGTAGCCGAACGGGGCCGCGTTGAGCCCGCGGTTGATCAGCGTGTCGAACACCTCCTCGGCGTCGTCGGCCGCGCAGACGACCTCGTAGCCCTCCTCGCCGAGCGGGGCGTCGCTCGAGATGACGGTGACGCCCGCGTCGACCATCGAGCCGCGAACGAAGGAGAGCGGCTTCTCGGGGGCGCCCGGCCCGCCGAGCACCGAGGCGACCTTCTCGGTGGACTTGGGCCCGTGGACGCCGAACACGCCGAACTCGTCGGAGGCGTCCTCGACCGTCACGTCCTGGATGAACACCTTGTCCGACCAGTCCTCGGCGACGTCTTCGGTGCGCTCGGGCGGGAGGAACACGAGCAGTCGCTCGTCGGCGTTGTACACGTACATGTCCGTCTCGATGCCCCCCTGCGGGTCGAGCAGGAGCGCGTACACCCCCTGCCCGTCCTCGGCCGGGACGCGGTTAGAGACGGCGTTGTCGACGAATTCGACGCGGTCGTCGCCGGTGATCGCGAGCACCCCGTACCCCATCTCGATCGCGCCGACGACGTTGCGGACCGCCTTCCCGACCCGCTCTGGCTTCCCGTAGTGGTCGACCACCCGACGGCCGCCGCGGTCGCGGTACGTCGCGCCGTGGGCGCCGTGGGTGCCGGAGACGAGAGTCATACCCCGATCGACGCCGGGGAGCGGCAAAAGGTCGCTGGCTCGTCGTCGGGTCGCGAGGGCGTTCGGTCGCGACGCGACCGCGGCGGCGCGAGGGCGGACGGACTTACAGCCCGAGCCGGTCCCGGATCGTGTCGACGATCCCTCCCGGCGGGTCGTCGGCCGGCGCCTCGGGATCGGGGATCACGCGATCGTGCGCGTAGACGCGGACCCGCTCCTCGCTCTCGACGGTGATGAGCGAGTCCTCTTTCAGGGCTGAGAGCGCTTCCTCGACGGCGTCGATGTCGGCGTCGACGGCCGCGCGCAGCTCCAGCACCGTCATCCCCTCGTCGCCGCGGTCGACGAGCGCGTCCAGCAGCGCGACCTCGACGTCGGGCCGGTCGCGGTATTCCGGCTTTGCGGCCATGCGCGTTAGTTAAACAGGACGGGGTTTACCTCTACCGGCGAGCGCTACCGGACCAGCCGCGAACAGGAGCCGCAGAGGTTCTCCTCTTTCACGTCGACCTCGCGGACGGTCGGGGAGAAGGACATGACGCACTTGCTGTTGTCGCAGTGCTCCAGCCCGAGGGTGTGGCCGATCTCGTGGACGACCTCCTTTCGGACGCGGTCGGAGAACACGTCGACCGCGGGCTTCGTGGACACGCCCCCGTCGGAGGAGGTGCGGAGCCGGTGTGTCGAGATCACGGAGCCGTTGCCGTTGAGGTACGCCAGTCCGAACACGTAGTTCCGGCGGCGGTAGTAGAGGTCCTGCGGGGTGATTCCGATGTTCTTCTCGCCGCCGCCGACCCGGCTGACCGTCTCGATCAGGTCCTCGGCGCGGTACTGGTCGCGACCCTCGTCGTAGGCGGTCTCGGGGATCGGCTGATCGTCGTGGACCGTGACGTCACAGTCGTACACCGATCGGAGCGCGGCGGAGGCCTCCCGTTTCACGCGGGGGGTGACCTCCCCGACGGGGACGATGTCCACGAGCATGGAACCGCTTATGACCGCCCCAATCATAAAGCCCGCGCCGTGGTCTCGCCACCCCGCCTCGCGCTCGTCGAGGAGCTCGCCCGCCACGACCGGCTGCTAGAGGTCGGCGTCGGCGACCGCCCCGGAGTCGCGCGGTCGCTCGCCGAGCGCGGCCGCGACGTCGTCGCGATCGACGTCGCCGTCGGCGAGCGCGCGCTGGCGACCGCCCGGGAGACCGAGGCGGCGACGGTCGCGGGATCGCTGCGCGCCGTCGAGGCCGACGTGCTGGCTCTCGCGGCGGCGACGGACGCCGAAGCGAGAGCCGAGGCCGACTCGACCGAGGCCCATCCGACCGAGGGCGAGTTCGACGCGGTGTACGCGTGTAACCTCCCGGCGGAGCTCCAGCGCCCGACGGTCGCGCTCGCCGAGCGCCTCGACGCCGCGTGCCTGTTCACGACTCTCGGCTTCGAGGAGCCGACGGTGCCGGTCGGTCGCCGGTCGCTCTCCGGAACCACCGTCTACGTCGCTCGCGGCGGCTCGGCGGGGCCCGAATCCCCGGGCGTCGATCGCGGACGGTGACGGAGTTCCGGCCGAATCGGCCGCGAACCCGAACGTTCTTTCCCCCACCTGCCGGCGTACGGGTATGCAGGTCGACGCAGTCGTTCTCGACATCGACGGCGTCCTCGTCGACGTGGGCGACTCGTATCGACGGGCGATAATCGAGTCCGTCGACAGGGTGTGCGGCAAGACGATCGACCGCGACACGGTCCAGGCGTTCAAAGACGCCGGCGGGTTCAACAACGACTGGGAGCTGACGGACGCCGCCGCGCTGTACGTGCTGGCCCGCCGCGAGGGCCTCGGGATGGACCCCGACGCGTTCACCGACCGGGTCGCCGAGGCCGGGGGCGGCCTCGCCGCGGCGAAAGCGGTCGTCGGCGACCTCCCCCGAGTCGCGCAGGCCCGGGTGCGAGACCAGTGGGACACCGAACGCCTCCGCGAGACGTTCCAAGCGCTGTACCTCGGCGAGGAGTTGTACCGCGAGCTGGAGGGCGGGGAGCCGCCGCTGTCGGCGCCGGGGTACATCCACGACGAGCCGACGCTCGTCGACCCCGAGACGATCGCCGACCTCACCGAGCGGTTCGACGTCGGCGTGTTGACGGGGCGACCCGCGGCCGAGGCGGAGATCGCCCTGGAGCGCGTCGGCCTCGACGTCCCCGAGGACCGGCGGTTCACGATGGACGACTGGGAGGAGGGGAAGCCGCACCCCCGCGCGCTCGTCGCGCTCGCGGAGCGGTTCGGCGCGGAGCGCGTCGCCTTCGCCGGCGACACCCTCGACGACGTGCGGACCGCGCGCAACGCCGACGACGAGGACGCGAGCCGGGTCTACTACGGAGTCGGCGTCCTCACCGGCGGCCTGACCGGCGAGGAGGGACGACGGAAGTACGCCGAGAACGGGGCCGACGCCGTCATCGAGGACGTGAACGAACTGGTCGAGCTGCTGGAGTAGCCGAGGCGAAGCGATACCCGTCGCTCGCGGGGATGCTTGCCGCGAGAAAATGGGCCTTGCCGGATTTGAACCGGCGATCACTCCGTTATGAGCGGAGGGCTTTGAGCCAGACTAAGCTAAAGGCCCGTAGTGGTCTCAAATAGACGAGGCACATTCTTTAGGGTACCGCATTAGCTCGAACGGAGTGCGTCGAGAACCGTATCGATCCGGTACTCTTCGTGCCAATTGATGTTCGTTCGATTGTTGTTCGCGGCGGGTTCGTATCGGATCGTGGTCGCTGCCGCTCCGGCGTCTTCGATCGGGACGAGATACACATCCTCTGTTCGGACGTTGAGAACGGCAAAGTAATCGATTTTTCCGTCGTATCCCTCTCGTTCGTATCCTTCGCTTTTCGTCCGAACACTTCGAGTCCGGAACTCTACCGCGCCGTCGTTTTTGCCGTCGTACGCTGTCTTGACCTGTAACCGATAGAATTCGCCGTCGATTCTGGTGACGAGGTCGTACGGATCGTTGTCGTACGCCGGCGTAAGCACGGAAACGTCGCGAGCGACCAGCTCCGCCGTGACGATCGCTTCCGTGGCCTGTCCGCGCTTCTGTGGTTCTCCGAGACGGTCGTACTGCTCAAAAAGCGACATACAACCGTCTGAGTCGTAATCGTATAAAACTCACATCCACGATCGGAGCCGTCCGAAGGAGACGCCGAAGCCAGGACTCGAACCTGGGACCGCCTCGTGACTGTGACGTTCGGGGGAAGTCCGCCGAGCGTCGTAACAGCGAGGCGCTCTACCAACTGAGCTACTTCGGCTCATCTTCCGGTACTCGCGTTGTTTTGATATGGCTTTCGTTTCCGCCCGACTCGGCTGCGACGGACCGCGCGGGCGCGTCGAGTCGTCGTCGGCCGGTTTTCCGAATGATTCGCCGCCCCCGCGACCGACACGTTTTCGGCCGGACCGCGAGAGATCCGGACATGGACGATTCCGAGGCCGGCGATCCCGAGTCCGACGCCCTCGAAGCGGTTCTTTCGCGCGTCCGCGACCGGGTGGTCCCGGAGCCGGCGGAGCGCGAGCGTCTGCGAGCCGTCGCCGAAGAGCTCGTCGAGCGCGCCCGCGGGGCGATCGCCGATCTCCCCGTCGAGGCCGACGTGGTGCAGGTGGGGTCGACGGCTCGCGGGACGTGGGTCTCCGGCGACCGCGACATCGACCTGTTCGTCCGGTTCGAACCCGACCTCGACCGTACCGAGTTGGAGGAGTACGGGCTCGCCGTCGGCCACGCCGTCCTCCCCGACGGCCACGAGGAGTACGCCGAACACCCGTACGTGAAGGGGACCTACGAGGGGTTCGACGTCGACCTCGTCCCGTGTCACGACGTGGAGGCCGCCGCGGAGCTCGTCTCCGCGGTCGATCGGACCCCGTTCCACGACGCGTACCTCTCCGCGCGGCTCGGCGACGAGCTCGCCGCCGACGTCGTGCTCGCGAAGGCGTTCCTGAAGGGGATCGGCGCCTACGGGAGCGACCTCCGCACGGAGGGGTTCTCCGGGTACCTGACGGAGCTGCTCGTGTTGGAGCTCGGCGGGTTCGTCCCGCTCGTCGAGTCGGCCCGGAGCTGGCACCCGCCGGTGGAGTTCGACCCCGAGGGGCACGCCGAGGCGACGTTCGACGACCCGCTCGTCGTCGTCGACCCCACGGACCCGACCCGAAACGTCGCGGCGGTCCTCTCGGCCGCGAACGCGGCGCGGTTCCAGCACTACGCCCGCGAGCTGCTCGCGTCGCCGCGCGAGTCGCTGTTCGAGCCGCAGGACCTCGAACCGCTCGACGTCGCGGCCGTCCGCGACCACCTCGACCGGCGGGAGACGACGCCGATCGCCGTCGTCTTCGACGCCCCCGACCTGGTCGACGACCAGCTGTGGCCGCAGCTCCGGCGCTCCCTCGACGGGGTCGTCCGCGGGCTGAACGCGCACGGATTCGACGTGCTGCGCGCACAGGCGATGGTCGACGACGACCGGGCCGAACGCGGCCCGACCGGTCCCGTCCGCGCCGCGCTGTACGCCGAGCTAGAGGTCGACGAGCGGCCGGCAGTCGAGCGCCACGAGGGCCCGCCGGTCGCGGTGCGGAAACACGCTGCGAACTTCTACGAGTCGTACGCCGACGACGTCGACCCGGAGACGTACGGCCCGTTCATCGACGGCGATCGGTACGTCGTCGAGCGGGAGCGAGAGTTCACGACGGTGCGAGCGTACCTCGAGAGCGACGCCGCGGGCGACGTCGCGCTCGGGGCGCAGGTGACGCGGGCGTTCGCCGAGCGCGACGTGCTGGTCGGCGACGCCGTCGCGACGCTGGCGCCGACGTTCGGGACGACGCTCCGCGAGTTCTACGAGCCGCACCCGTGATCGGCTCGCTTCGCCGCTGCCGGTCCCGCGGTCTCACCCCGAGACGCGGTCAGAGATCAGATAGACGAGGGCGACGATCGCCACGAGGACCGCTCCGACGGCGGACATGAACGCCGCGACGCGCGGAAAGGCGAGCCAGAAGGCGACGTAGAAGGAGAAGCCGAACGCGAGGAGCCCGGCGATAACGACGCCGCGGGTGGGATTCTGCACGGCGGCGACGAACACGCGCTGCGGCAGCGTGAGATCGCCGAACGACGGTGCGTCGTCGCCGAAGTCTCCGGTCGCGTCCTCCGCGGTCGCGGCGCTCCGGTCCGGGTCGGCGGGGTCCGGACCGCCGGCCGCGCGCTCGGTGTCGGCCCTCTTGTCCGACCGGCTCTCGGCGTCGTCAGTCACGGAAGGCAGTACGTCCCGGAGGGGCCTTTACCTGTCGCTCCCGGGCGTCGCGTCCGGGGAACGGCCGATCCGCGGGTCACACGAGCGCTCCGACGAGCGCCGCCCCGGCGAGAAAGCCGGTCAGCGCGGCCGCCAGGTTCGCGGCGGCGAACCCGACCGCGACGCCCGCGTCACCGCCGCTCGCGGTCGACACCGTCTCGACGGCGAACGACGAGAACGTCGTGAACGCGCCGCACGCGCCGACCGCGACGAGCAGGGTCGCCGGCGAGCCGATCGGCGCGGCGAGGACGGCGCCGAGCGCGAGGCTGCCGAGCGCGTTGACTGCCACCACGGAGCGGCGCCCTTCGATCCGGAGCCCGACGGCGTGTCTGGCGACCGCACCGATCGACCCGCCGACGCCGACGAGCGCGGCCGCGAGGATCGGTCCCGTCACGACCGCCCCCCGACCGCGAGACCGCCGAGCGCGGCCGCGAACCCGACCGCGTAGCTCGCGGCGACGTACCCGGTCCCGGCGAGCGCCCCGAGCGCGACGGCGTCGCCGACGAACGTGCTGTAGGTCGTGAACGACGAGAGCGCGCCGGTGCCGACGAACAACTGCGCGCGGGTCGTCGTCGCCCGAGAGACCAAGAGGCCGAGCGCGAACGATCCGACGGCGTTGACGACGAGCGTGCCGGCGCCGGTGGGAGTTCCGACCGCGACGGCGACGGCGTGTCTGGTGACCGCGCCGAGGAAGCCGCCGGCGGCGACGAGCAGAAACCCGAACGGCGTCCGTTCCATACGAACGCGTCGCCGGGGGTCATCTTGGGCCTTCGGACTCGACCGCGTCCGGGCGAGAAGCGCCGAGGTCGCCGGCCGGCTCGTCGACACGGGCGGCGTCGGCGGTACACACGTCGCTCGCTCGGGGGCTCCCGCCGCCGTGCGGCGTCCGTCGCTCGCGCACTCGAAGGGTGTGGGCGGTCTCGGTCGCGTCGTCGACGACGAGCGCCTCGCCGGTGCCGGTCGGGAGTCGCGAGGCGAGGTCCCCCGCGAGGTACGTCGCGTCGGCCTCCGCGAGGCGAGCCACGTCGCGTTCGGCGGTGAGTCGGTGACAGACCAGCAGGTCCGACTGCGAGACGGCCACGCTCGGCAGGGCGCCCGGGCGCTGCGTCGCGCAGACGAGCGAGACGCCCGGCGCGCGGCCGCGTGTCAGGAGCGTCCTGAGCGCGGGATCGGCGACGCCGCCGAAGAAGGCGTGCGCCTCGTCGACGAGCAGCCACGGGAGCCGGTCGCAGTCGCCGTCGATCCGGGCGTCGTACAGGCCGCGTGCGACCGCCCTGACGACGGCGGCCGCGGCGGCCTCGGGGACCCCCGCGAGGTCGAGTACCGTCGGCGCGCCGTCGGTCGCGAGGGAGGCGATCGGCGGCGCGTCGGCGTCGAACACGCCCCACGACGCCGCGAGCCGGAGGTGGTTCGCGGCGGCGCGGCGGGCGTCCGCCGGCGCGTCGGCCTCGGCGACGCGGCCGCGCAGGTCGGCGACCGAGACCGCGTCCGCGCCTGTGTCTCCCGCGACGCCCGCGTCCCGCGTCGCCTCGGCGACGGCCCGCCACACCACTCCGCCCGGACCGCTCGTCGGATCGAGACCGAGGAGGTCCGGCCACGCGGCCGCCGGGATCGCGGTCGGACGAACGGCGGGGTCGACCACGCGACCCCCCGCGTTCCTGAGGCCACCGAAGACGCCCATCGGGTCGACGACGACCGCCGAGACGCCCGACGCGTCCGCGAGCCCCTCGGCGAGCACGCCGAGCGTGTACGACTTCCCGGTGCCGCGCTTACCGAAGACGACGCCGGCGTGCGGCCGGTCCGCGTCGACGCCGACGGGAGCCCCGGCGCTGCCGTCGCGAGCGAGGAACGATCCGAGGCGGAGCGTCGGGAGCGACGCGGTAGTGTCCGACGCCCTGTCCGCGTCGCCGCGAGAGGCGGCGCGAGCCCCGTCGTCCTCGCGTCCGAGCACGTGCATATCGGCGGTGACCGCGGTATCGCACTAAAAAAGTGGGCCCGAGCGGAAGAGCCGAGCGGCGTTCCGGTCGAGCGCCCCGACCGCTTATCAGTGATACCGCGGCCAGCGGGGCCTATGTCCGACTCGAAACGCGACGGACGCACCGCGAACCGCCGATCGTTCCGCACGGACAGACGCGCCATCGAAGGGCTGCCGGTCAGGCTGGTGATCGCCCTCGTCGTCGGCGTCGCGAGTCTCAGCGTGATGATGGGGATGATCGGCGACATCGAAGGGCTCTCCGCGACAGAGGTAGACGCGCGGCCGCAGCCGGAGGTGACGACGCCGGGCGAGCAGTCCGTCGACGTGTCCGTCATCGATCCCGACGGCGCGCGGGTCGCCGACGCGACGGTGATCGTCCGCAGCGGATCCGCGCAGATCGACGGGGTGGCGACGGCGAAGACGAACAAAGAAGGGGTCGCGACCGTCGACGTCGCGCCCGAACTGGGACCGAACCAGCCGGACGGGACGCTCACCGTGGAGGTCAAACCGCCGGCCGAGGGCGACTACGTCGACGAGCGGGAGAACACGGCGGTGCTCGTCGTCGAGGAGTGACGGTGAGGACGGCGTCCGGTGACGTTCGCGCCCTCAGAGCCGGTCGTCCCAGTCGATCCACTCCTGCTCCCAGCCGTGTGGCGCGAAGTGGCCCTGCTCGGCCCGTTCGGCGTCCTCCCGGCGCGTGCGGTTCCGCTCCACGCCGCGCTGCTCCCCGTCGACGAGCATCGGCCGGAGCCGAGCCGGGCCGGCGGTCTCGACGGTGCGGAAGCCCGGCGGGGCGTCGTCGTCCGGCTCCGCCGACTCGTTTGGAGCGGTCTCGATCGCCGCGACGGTCTGAACGGCGTTCCCCCGCGGGTAGACGAGCCGCCCGTCGTCGTCGAGCTGATCCCTAAGCGCGCGCGGGGGTTCGAGCACCGCCGCCTCGAGGAGGATGCGATCGTAGGGCGCGTACTCCGGCAGGCCGTTCGCGCCGTCTCGCCGGTCGACGAGGACGGCTTCGTAGCCGGCCGCGGAGAGGTTCGACCGCGCGAGCGACACCGCCTCGCGGTCGATGTCGACCGCGTGGACGTGCCTCGCCCCGGCGATCTCGGCGAGCATCGCGACCGAGTAGCCGACGCCGGCGCCGATCACGAGGACGTCGTCGCCCTCGGCGGCGTCCAGCGCGCCGATCAGCCGGACCGCCGTCGCCGGCGCGAGGACGCGCGTTCCGGCCTCGTCGCTTGCGGCGTTCGCGTACGGAGAGTCGTCTACGAACGTCTCCCGGGGGACCCGCTGGAGGGCCGTCAGCACGGCGGCCTCGAGCGGCTCGCCGAGCTCGTGTTCGAGCCCCTCGATCATGTCGGCCCGCAGCGACGCCTCGTCCATGGTCGGAGTCGGTGCTCGGTCGCCTAAAACCGCTCGTTCGCCGCGGCGGCGGGCCGGGACCCGTCCCGCCGAACAGGAGATCACCGCATCGGCACGAACCGGACGCCGCCGTGGTCTTCGCGGTCGACGCCGTCCTCGCGGACCGTGAGGCGGACGAGCCGCTGTCCGCCGCGGCCGAGGAAGCCCCCGTCGCCGACCGGCGCGACGATCCGGCCGCCGGTCCGGACCTGCTCGACGATCGGATCGGGGACGCCGCCGCTCGCCGCGCACGTCAGGGACGCCGCGTCGAACGGCGCCGCGTCGCGGAACGCCTCGCGGCCGTCGCCCGATCGGACGGTCACGTCGTATCCGAGCCGATCGAGACGCTCGCGGGCCTCCGCGGCGAGCTCGGGGACGTACTCGGCGCTGAAGACGTTCCCCGGTCCGACGAGTTCGGCGAGCACGGCGGCGTGATAGCCGCAGCCGGTCCCGACTTCGAGGACGCGGTCGCCCCGGTCTAACTCGAGGAGGTCCGACATCATCGCGACCATGTGCGGCGCGCTGATCGTCTGGTCGTGACCGATCGGGAGCGGCCTGTCGGCGTAAGCGCGAGAGCGGTGGCTCTCGGGGACGAACTCGTGCCGCGGGACAGCCTCGACCGCGGACAGCGTGCGCTCGCTCACGTCGAGACGCGCCCGGAGCGAGTCGACGAGCTCTCGGCGAGCGGTCGCGAGGTCCGGAGAGCCACCGCGTTCCGGACCGCCATCCGGTTCCGGCCCGTTCGCGTTGTCCATGGTGAGCAGTAGCACGGCGGTAGTGGAGAAAGTGTCGGCCGCAGTATAAAAAGGTCGGCCGATCTCGGGCGGTCCGTTACTCCACGTCGATCCGGTGACCGTCGACGTCGTCGACGGACTCCTTGGGAAGCGTCACCGTGAGCACGCCGTGTCGGTACGTCGCGCTCGCCTCGACCTCGACGACGGGCGAGGAGAGGTCGACCGTGCGCGTGACCGACTCGCGGCGTCGCTCGCGGCGGAGGTATCGACCGGTCTCGCCCGGGATCGTCTCGGACCCCTCGTCGTCGACCTCGCCGTCGCGCGTTGTCTCCACGCGCTCCGCCGTGATCGTGAGCCGCCCGTCCGTCGCGCGGACGTCGATCAGGTCGCGGTCGTAGCCGGGCAGGTCGGCCACGACGACGAACTCGTCGTCGTACTCCGCGACGTCGACGTCGGCCGTTCGGAAGTCCCGCCCCCACGCCCGATCGACGTCGAACGGGGTGCGGCCGAAGAACTGTTCGATCTCGTCGAAGGGGCTGTATCTGTTCATGACAATCGCTCGTATGGAGGCGTCGCGAGGTATTAAACACGGACAGAGCGCTGCTATCTCGCAACACGAGGGCCGGACACCCAGGCGGTTTCGGGGACTGGCCGGGGCTCAGCTCACGTCGATGCTGTGACCGCCGCCGGTGCCCGATCGCTTCGGCAGCGTGACCGTGAGGACCCCGTTGTCGTAAGAGGCGGTCGCGCCGTCGCGTTCGACGGGCTCGGCGATCGGGACCCGTCGCGAGACGGACCGCGACCGGCGCTCGCGGCGGTGATACCGGACGTCGGAGTCGTCCGAGTCCGCCGCGTCGTCGGGGTCCCCGACCTCGACGTCGCGCTCCTCCTCGCGGGTCGCCGCGATCGACAGCGAGTCCTCCCGCAGTTCGACCTCGATGTCCTCGTCCTCGAAGCCGGGGAGGTCTGCGTGCACCGTGATCGATTCGTCGTCCTCGATCACGTCGACCGCGACGTCGCGAGCGCCGGAGAGTTGGGGACCGCCCGGCGAGTCAAGCGTGCCGCCGAGTTCCTCGAACTCCCGCCCCATTCGTTCGAGCAGTTCCTCGATCTCGCCGAAGGGATCGCGTCGCGTCATACAGGTCAGGATTCGTGGCGGAGCGACTTGAACGTACGGGCGCGGCTGGCCGAACGGATCGACGGGGAGAGCCCGAACCAGCGAGAACCGCAGTCGGCGCCTCAGAGGAACGGTCGCCAGTAGTACGGACTCACGAATCCCTCGATGAACGCGGCGACGGCGATCAACAGTCCGACGCCGACGAGCACCCAGAACGCGGTCTCCAAGGCGTCCGCGAACTCGTCGCGGGGGCGCCGCCCCCGGAACGCTCGCCACGAGACGATCCCGAGGTGGACTCCGAGCGCGCCGGAGACGAACAGCGCCGGGATCTCTAAGAGGCCGTGGGGGACGACGAACGCCGCGAGCGCGAGGAGGTTCTCCTCTAGCGCCGCCGTGGCGCCGAGCGCGAACCCGTTGAACGCGATCGACGAGAGCGCCGGGATCACGAGCGCGACGCCCGAGAGCGACGTCGCGATCGCGACCGACCAGTTGTTCCCGAAGAAGTTGACGGCCGCGACGGGCGGTATGTGGCCGAGGAGTCGCCCTTCGATGGAGGTCGTGACGGCGCCGACGAACGGGTCGACGGCGAGCCAGCCGAGCGCGCCGAACCCGATCCCGACGACGACGACGAGCGCGTGTAGTCCCGGGGTCCGGCGCACGAACGCGGCCATCTCGCGCCAGCCGCGGCGGACGCCGCCGGAGAGCTGCGCGCGAAGGGTCGCCTCGGGGGGGTCGAGCGGGTCGACGGCGCCGCGGTGATCGCCGTAGAGGACGGTCTTGAGCAGGTCGAGCGCGGGCGCGGCGACCACCGCGCTGGCGAGCGCGACGACCGCTCCGCCCCCGAGAAACGCGAGCGCGGAGGCGGCCGACGAGATCGCGACGAGGACGCCGACGGCGACGACGAGGTACGCGGCGGCGTCGGCCGGGTTCGAGCGGACGAACCCGCCCGCCCCCTCCACGGCGCCGACCACGCCGGCGTCGTCGACGACGACGGCGGCCGGGGCGAACGCGAAGACGATCCGCACGAGCAGGAGGGCGACGACCCCGACGAGCAGAACGACCAGCGCGGCGGCGGCCCCGAGGAACGGGTTGACGGCGAACGCGGCGGCGATAGCGATTCCCCCGAGGAGCAGGATCCCGAGCCAACAGCAGAGCTCGGCGACGTATATCCCGAGGAACGTGAGCCAGCGGTCTCGCACGCCGGCGATGCCCGCGGTGAGCCCGCGCTCGCTCCGGAGCCGAGCGACGACGGCGGACAGCTGGCCGGCCGAGACCGCGGCGTACGTCAGGACGGCGAGCGCGACGGTCGCCGCCGTCCCGGCCAGGAGGAGGGCGATCGCCGTCGGCGACGCGAGCGGTTCGAGCGCCGGGGCGAGCGACTCGCTCCACGCCTGTACCGCCTCGGGGTCCTGCGTGTCTGGCGGCGTCAGGTCGAGCCCAGCGAGCGCGTCGCGGGCGGCCGCGAGCCGACCGGTGAGCTCGAAGTGCACGTAGACGCCGGCGAGCGCGGCGAACATCCCGATCCGGGCGATGACGGGGACCGCCGTTCCGAGGAGGTAGAACGGGAGCAGGTCGGCGGGACGCCGCCGGAGGGTGGAGGCCGTGGCGGAGACGGCGGAGGACAGGTCCATGACGCTCGATTCGGTCGTCCGCCACTTAATGGGTCCGCGTGTCGTCGGTCGGTCGCCGGCGCTCTCGCCTCGTCGACCTCGGAACCGGCTCGAACGCCCCCGACCCCGCGCGTCCGAAGCTTCAAACGTGCGAACGACCCACACGACTCATGGACGTCTTCGTGTACGGGACGCTGACCGAGCCCGACCGGGTCGCCGAGGTCCTCGACTCGTTCGTCTTCGTCGGTCCGGCGACTCTGACCGGGCTCCGTCTCGTCGAGGGGCGGTATCCGACGCTCGCCCCGGGCGGGGAGACGGCCGGTCGGCTCCTCCGGACGGACGAGGTGGCCGCGCTCGACGAGTACGAGGGCGTAAGAGAGGGACTGTGTCTCCGGGAGAGCGTCCCGCTCGACGCGCCCGAGGGCCACCCGAGTCGGGCCGCCGTCTACGTGGGGGACCCCGACCGGCTCGACGCGGACGCGACGTGGCCGGGCGACTCCCCGAACGCAGATGGAGGGTTCGCGGAGCGGGTCGAGACGTACCTCGAACGGGCCGACGTGCGGGTGCGGCTGACCCCCGAAAAACGCGTCTGACGGGCGGATGACGGTGGTGCAGTCGTGCGGTTTCACTTTCGCTCCGCTAGCCCCACCTTTTTGTATGCAGGCCGCTTGGTCTCAGGTGCACGTCACACGCGTGCATTCCCCCTTTCACAGACGGCGAGCCGGTGGCTCGCCCGTCGGATTTCCGTTCGTCCCGGAGCGCGCGGTCCGTCGCGCCGGCGAACGCCGGGAGAGACGCCCCGGACCGGAACCGATTAGCGGTCGGCGCGGCGACGGGGACGCATGCTGTCCCTCTCAGACGTTCACGAGGCGCGCGAACGCGTCGACGGCGTGGCGCGTCACACGCCCTTGGAGCGCTCTCGGACCTTCTCCGAGATGAGCGGCGCGGACGTCCGGCTCAAGCTGGAGAACTTCCAGCGTACCGGCGCGTTCAAGATCCGCGGCGCGATGAACCGGATCGCGACCCTCTCCGACGCCGAACGCGAGGCCGGCGTCGTCACCGCGAGCGCGGGGAACCACGCGCAGGGCGTCGCCCTCGCGGCCCAGCGCGCGGGCGTCGACGCCACCATCGTGATGCCGAAGTTCGCGCCCGTCTCGAAGGTGAAGGCCACGCGCGGGTACGGCGCCAGCGTTCGGCTGGAGGGCGTCGACTACGACGAGGCGCAGGCGTACGCCCGCAAGCTGGAGCGCGCCGAGGGACGGACGTACGTTCACGCGTTCGACGACCCGGTCGTGATGGCCGGGCAGGGGACGCTCGGCATGGAGATCGTCGACGACTGCCCCGAGCTCGACACGGTCGTCGTCCCGATCGGGGGCGGCGGGCTGATCTCGGGCGTCGCCGTCGCGGTCAAAGAGCAGCTCTCCGACGTGCGGGTCGTCGGCGTGCAGGCCGAGGGCGCGGCCTCGGCCGCGAAGTCGCTCGAAGCCGGCGAGGTCCGCGAGATCGACAGCGTCGACACGATCGCCGACGGGATCGCCACGCGGTCGGTCGGCGAGGAGACCCTCGCGGTCATGGCGGAGTACGTCGACGAGGTCGTCACGGTCGACGACCGCGAGATCGCCTTGGCGCTCACGCTCCTCCTCGAACGGTCGAAGACGCTCGTGGAGGGCGCCGGCGCCGTCGCGCTCGCCGCCGTCCTCTCGGAGGCGTTCGAGTACGACGACGGCGAGACGGTCGTCGCCGCGCTCTGCGGCGGCAACATCGACCTCAACCGGCTCGGCACCGTGATCCGGCGCGGGCTGGTCCAGATGGGCCGCTACCTCAAGATCACGGTCGACCTGAAGGACCGCCCGGGCGAGCTGGAGCGCGTCTCAAGCATCGTCGCGCGCACCGGCGCGAACGTGTACGCGGTCCACCACGACCGCACCTCGCGGGACGTCGCCGTCAACGCCGCCGAGCTCGAACTGGAGCTGGAGACCGACGACGCCGAACACGCCGCCGACATCGTCGACGCGCTCGAAGCGGACGGGTACGAGGTCGAGATCCTGTCGTGAAGCAGGCGATCACGACGACCAGTTATAAATAGAACTGCGGTGGCGCGTGCCTCCGAGCGCCCGGAGGGCGCGAGTCGCACGCGCGAGGGACGCGGCGACCGGAGCGAAGCGGAGGGAGCCGCGAGGCTGGGGAGGAGTGAGGCTGCGGTGCTGTGCGGGGCGAGGTGGGACTCAAAAGGGCAGCCGGGAGGACTCGCGCGGCTCGCTGTGGTCCTCGTCGCTCGTTCCACTCGCTCCTGCGGTCCTTGCGTTGCCGTGCTTCGTCTCCCGGCTGGGGCTTTGGCGATGTCCTCCCCGGCAGCGGCCGCGTATCGCCGAGCGGCTGGGGCTTTGCCGGCGTCACCTCAGCGGCGGTTCACTCCGAGGAGTTCGTCGAATCGGTCGCGGGTTCCGAGGCCGAAACGCTCCCGCTCACGCTCGTCGATCCGCCGAGGGGGGAACTGTCCGACTCCCCGCGGAGCGTGGTGACCGTCTCGCCGTCGTGCTTGACGATCAGTTGCCAAGGGTCGTCGCCCGCGGGAATTCGCATCGTACCGTTGTAGCGGGCGACGCCCGAACACGACCTGGACGCGTTCTCCGCCTCCTCAATCGGGACGTCGAGGACGTAGGCGGACTCGTTCACCCGCTCGAACGTCGGGCCGCCGATCGCGTACGACGGCCCCGGCAGGGAGACGTTTCGAGCGTACGTGATCTCCGTGTTCTCGCCCCCGGCAGCCACCGACGTGGAACTGTTAGCCGCGAACTCGTCGGGACAGCGGACCCCGTCGGAATCGAAGTGGAGCAGCGCCGGCGGATCGCTCGCTCCGCCGAGGAGGCTGCCGGGGCCTCCCGACACAGGACCGGCGAGGGCGACGGCACTACCAGTCACGACCAACGCGAGTGCAGCGGCGACGACGGCAAGACCACGTCTGTTCATCTCGTTTCGAACGATGGAGGAACCGCGGATAGTACCACGTATAACGCAAAGAAGGGTTTGAGTCACCGATCGCCTCACGGGTGCGAACGAGGGGCGTCGGAGCGGTGACCCGGACGCACCCGAAACGACGAACCGCGTCTCAGTCGTCCGCGGCCGCGGCGTCGACCTCGCCCTCGTACAGCTCGCCGGCGCGCTCGCGCTCGGTGAGGTACTCGTCGACGTCGAGCGCGGCTTTCACGCCCATCCCGCTCGCGGTAGCCGCCTGCTGGTAGTGGAAGTCGACCACGTCGCCCGCGCCGAACAGCCCCGGGACGCCGGTGGCCGTCTGGCCGCCGCCGCGGCCCCCCTCGGTGATCAGGTAGCCGTCCTCGTCGGTCTCGACGCCGAGCCCCTCCAGGAAGTCCGTGTTCGGCGTGTGGCCGATGGCGAAGAAGACGGCGCCCACGTCGAAGTCGTACTCGTCGACCTCGTCCGCGGTCGCGGGGTCGTCGAGCTTCTCCTTGGGGTGACCGTCCGGGTGCTCGACGAGCGTCACGTGGTCGATGCCGTCCTCGGGCGTGCCGTGGATCTCGGTGAGCTCGGTGTTGAGGAGGAGCTCGATCTCGCCGTCCTCGACCTTCTCCATCGTGCGTTCGATCCAGACGTCCTCGGCGCGGAACTCTTCCCGGCGGTGCGCGACGTAGACGGTGTCCGCGAATTTCGTCAGGAAGTTCGCCTCCTCCATGGCCGCGTCGCCGCCGCCGACGACGAGCATGTCCTCGCCGCGGAAGAAGGCGCCGTCGCAGGTCGCGCACGTCGAGAGGCCGTACCCCATCAGCTCGTCCTCGCCGGGGACGCCGAGCGTCCGAGCGCTCGCGCCGGAGGCGGCGATCACGGCGTCGGCCGTGTAGACGTCGCCGTTCGTGAGCTCGGCGCGGAAGTGGCCCGCGGGCTCCTTCGAGACGTCCTCGATGACGCCGTTGCGCGTCTCGGCGCCGAACTTCTTCGCCTGCGCTTTCATTTCGTTGATGAGCTGCGGCCCGGAGATCCCCTCGGGGAAGCCGGGGTAGTTCTCTACGTCGGTGGTGAGCGTCAGCTGGCCGCCCGGCTCGTCGCCTTCGATGAGTAAGGGGTCGTTGTTCGACCGCGCGGCGTAGATGGCCGCGGAGAGGCCCGCGATACCGGTACCGGCGATGATCAGTCGGCGGTGATCGACAATATCGTCAGTCATGCAATACTGTTCGCCGCCGCGAAATATGTAGGTTGCGCCATCGGACGCGGTCGCCGAACACGAGCTGACGGCGGGACGGACGGCGGGGTCGGAGCCGTCTCCGAGCCCTCAGTCGTTCGGGAACTCCGGCACTGGACCGACCGGTTGGCTCGGCGCGTCGTCGAGCGCCTCGAAGAAGCGGCCGGAGACGAACTCCTCGACGACGTCGGGCAGCGACTCGTCCTCGGAGACCGCCTCTAAGATGCCGAGCGGGACCTGCGCGCCGGCCATAGTGGCGTGGCCGCCGGCGGAGCCGACCGAGTCGAGCGCGTCGCGGAGGAGCTCGCCCACGTCGAGGTCCGCGCCGCGCGACCGCGCCGAGGCGTAGATCACCCCGTCCTTGTAGCCGTACACGAACGTGACCGTGACGCCGTCCATATCGAGGAGGCGCTCGGACGCCTGCGCGAGGGTGTCGCGATCGCTGATCTCGCCGACGCAGGAGGCGACCGTCGACCCCCGCACGTCCCGGCCCTCGATGGCGTTCGCGAGCACCCGGAGCGTCTCCTGGCTCACGCTCGGGCTCTCGACGCGTTCGAGCGTCGACTCGTCGACGAGCGGCGACAGCGACGCCGCCGCCTCGAAGTCCGGGATCGACGTCGACCGAGTGAAGTCCTTCGTGTCGATGCGGATACCGTACAGCAGGGCGGTGGCGAGCTGTCGCTCCGGCTCGACGCCGAGCCGCGAGAGGTACTCCTCGATGAGGGTGCTCGTGGCGCCCGCGTCCGGCCGGATGTCGACGAACTCCCCGTCGACCGGGCCGCGGGGCGGGTGGTGGTCCACGACGACGTCGACGGGGTGCCCCTCGGGGAGGCTGTCGTTGATCCCCGCCCGCGAGTGGTCGACGAGGGCGATCCCGCCGTAGTCGTCGAGGTCGATCCCGTCGAACGTCGACAGCGAGAGGTCGAGCAGGTTCACCAGCGCGCGGTTCTCTTGGTGGGCGATCTCCCCGCCGTAACAGGGGTCCGCCGGGACGCCGACGACGTCCGCGACCCGGGCGAGCCCGATCGCGCTCGCGATGGCGTCCGGGTCGGGGTTGTCGTGGGCGACGACGAGGAGCGGGCCGGAGAGGTCGCGGAGCGTCGACACGAGTCGGACCGGCAGTTCGTCGCCGTCGGCGCCGGTCGCCTCGCGGACCCGCGCGGCCAACGCCTCGACCGGGTCGACGACGCGGTCGGCGACCGCCTCCAGCGCCGCCTGTTGGGCCGCGGTCGGGTTCGTCCCGACGTGCGCGACGATCATCGCGTCCGGGTAGCGCTCCCTCGCGGCCTCCGCGGCGTCGACGTTTCGCGCGGGGTCGTCGCTCGCGACCAGCACGACCGCGGCGTGGTCGGGGTACGCCGACGGGTCGGTGGGGTCGGCCTCGACGGTGCCGACGTTACGGTCGCGGAGCGTCGACGCCCACCCGGTGTCGTCGGTGATCGCGACGAGCTCGCCGCGCTCCTCGCGGGTGCGCTCGACGAGCGTGTTCCCGACCGCGCTACAGCCGAGCAGCAGACGCCGGGCCATACGAGCGCGAAGTGACGCGAGAGGAAAACGCTGCCGTCATTCGTCGGGGGCGTCGGCGCCGTCGCGATCCCCGCCGTCGGCGTCTCCGCCCCCGCGGAGGGTCCCGTTCACCGCGGCGGCGACGTCGACCGCGGCGCGGTTCTCCGCCGCGTCGTGAACGCGCACGAGGTCCGCCCCGCGGTCGGCGGCGAGCGCAGTGGCGGCGACGGTGGCGTGCTCCCGGTCGCTCGGCTCGCGGTCGACCGCGCCGAACATCGACTTGTGCGAGTGGCCGACGAGCACCGGACAGTCGAGCGCCGCGAACTCCCCGATCCGGTCGATCAGCTCGAACGCCTCGGCCGCCGACTTCCCGAAGCCGAGCCCGGGGTCGACGATCACCTTGTCGCGGTCGATCCCGGCCGTGTCCGCGAGCGACAGCCGCTCGCGGAGCGACTCGATCACGTCTCCCACCACGTCGTCGTACTCGGGGTCGTTCGTCGGGTCGACCGGCGCGTCGAGGCTGTGCATCACGACGACCGGGCAGTCCGCCTCGGCGACGACCTCGCGCATCGCGGGGTCCTCCAGCCCGGTCACGTCGTTGATGACGTCGGCCCCGGCCTCCAGCGCCGCCTCCGCGACCGGCGCCTTCCGGGTGTCGACCGAGATCAGCACGTCGCCGTCGGCGACCGCCGGCACCGACCGAACCGCCTCGATCGTCGGGACGACGCGGTCGATCTCCTCGTCGACCGTGACCGGGTCCGCGCCCGGCCGGGTCGACTCGCCGCCGACGTCGACGACGTCGACCCCGGCCTCAACCATGCGCTCGGCGCCCGCGATCGCGTCCTCCAGCGCCTCGTGGCGCCCGCCGTCGTGGAAGGAGTCGGGCGTGACGTTGAGCACGCCCATCACGGCGGTGCCGTCGGTCCACGGGTAGTCGGGGGGCGAGCCGCCCGCGTCGGCGTCGCCTCCGGGGGCCGAGTCGTCGCCGTCTTCCGGTCCGCTGCCTGCCGATCCGCCGCCTTCCGATTCGCCGACTACCGGTCCATCGCCCTCGTCGAGCCCGAGCCGGTCGGCGATGTCGGCCGCGACGCCCGCGAATCCGCCTCCCTCCCGGGCGCGCAGGCGGTCGAGCAGCGCGCGGTACTCTGCCACTGTGCCTCCGAGCGTGACCGGGACCTGCTCGCCGCCGGGGACGCGCCCCTCGCTCGCCCCGAGCCCGCCGATCGCCGCGTCGCCGCCGACCGCTCGAATCGCG
>NZ_NHPE01000147.1:0-23498 GCF_002252895.1 Halorubrum sp. Eb13
CGCGGGCGGGGCGGCCCCCGTCGGGGACGCCTTCGAGCGCGCGGTGGTGGGGATGGCCGACCGAGCGGGGACGAACACGCAGTTCGGCTGCCTGCTACTGCTCGTTCCGCTGGTCCGCGCGACCGTCGCGGGAGCGGACGCGTCCGCGGGGCGCTCCGCGCGGGCCCCCTCCCCAGCGGCCGTCGACCGAGTGACCCGCGAGGCCACCGTCGACGACGCGGTCGCGTTCTACCGCGCGTTCGAGCACGTCGACGTCGCGGTCGCGGACCCGCCCGCGGACGCCGCCGAGCTGGACGTCCGCCGCGGGAGCGACGCGGCGTCGACGCTCCGCGAGCGGGGGCTGACGCTGCGGGACGTGATGGCGCTCTCGGCCGATCCCGACCGCTCGGACCGCACCCCCGACCGCAACGCGCAAGAGTGGGTCGAGGGGTTCCCGCGGACGTTCCGCGCCGCCGAGTGGGTACGGGACGATACGGGGCCGCTGACCGATCGGGCCGCGCGCGCCTTCCTCGGACTCCTCGCCGCCGAGCCCGACACGCTGGTCGCCGCGACCCACGGCCTCGAGGCGGCGCGCGAGGCGAGCGCTCGGGCGGCCGCGCTGCTCGACGGAGCGGACGGGGTCGGCTCGGAGACCGCCGCAGGGGTCGGCGGCGTCGACGCCGACGCGGTCCACGGTGCCGACCTCAACGCCGCGGACGGGTTGGCGACGGCGTTCGTCGACGAGGGGATCAACCCCGGGACGACGGCGGATATCACCTGCGCGGCGCTGTACGTCGCGCTCCGACGCGGCGCGGAGGTGGCGCCGTGACCGACGACGGATCCGACGGGAGCCGCGGCGGGGCGGCGGACGTCGCCGACGCCGTCGCGCCGGACGGCTGGCCGGTGGCGCTCCGCGGCGTCACCGAGTCGATCGTGACGACGCTCGGCCCGAACGACCGCTGGAACGTCGCGGCGCTCGGGCTCCACGCGCCGAACGACCCCGCTGACCCCGTCACCGCGCGGACCTACGGCCGAACCCGGACGTGGCGGAACTTCACGGAACGCGGCGGCGGCGTCGTCCAGTTCACGTCCGATCCGCGCACCTTCGTCGACGCCGCGCTGACGGTCCGGGAAGTCGACGAGCCGGTCCTCGAAACGGCCGACGCCTGGGTCGAGGTCACCGCCGAGGAGGTCGGAAGCGAGACGGAGGGCGACACTACGATTCGGACGTGGTCGCTCGATCCGGCCGAGAGCGCGGTGCTCAGAGAGCGCGTGCCGACGATCAACCGCGGGTTCGGCGCGGTCGTCGACGCGACGGTCGCCGCCTCGCGGCTCGACGTGCCCGCCTTCGAGACGGCGGAACTGCTCGACCGGCTGGCGTACTTCGCGGACGTGGTCGACCGCTGCGGCGGGCCGGCCGAGCGCGAGGCGTTCGCCCGGATAGACGAGGCGACCGGCTGGCGGGAGCGGGCGGGAGGCGACGAGGAGTGACCGCGACCGAGCGGGCGATCGACGCGAGCGCGCCTGCGGCCCGTTCGCGGCGTAACGAACCCTTTTAGTTCGGCCCGGCGGTATCGCTCGGTATGGCCATCAAACCCAAGTACATCAAGCAGCTCGGAAACGTCCTGCTTGAGCGGTATCCCGACTCGTTCAACACGGACTTCGAGACGAACAAGGAGAGCGTCACGGCCCTGACGACCGTCGAGTCGAAGGGCGTCCGCAACCGGATCGCCGGCTACGTCACTCAGAAGAAGTCGCAGGCGGCCCAGAAGGCGTAAACGGGCTCGAGTTTTCGACCGCCTCGCCTCAGTCCCCCCGAGCCGCGGCGCTCGGCTCACCGATCACCCCGCCGCTTATGCCTCAAGCCGCGGCCACCTCGCCGCGATGGACGCCCTCGTCCGCCCGGTCGTCGACCCGACCTTCGCGACCGCCGCGCTCGCGTTCCTGTGCGGCGGCGTCGCGCTCGGCGCCGTGAGCGGGCTCGTCCCGGGCCTCCACGCGAACAACTTCGCGCTGTTGCTCGCCGGGTTCGCCCCCTCCGTCTCCGCCGACCCGCTCCTCGTCGGCGTCGCGATGCTCGGCGCGGGCGTCGTCCACTCCTTCCTCGACATCGTCCCCGCGCTCGCGCTCGGCGTGCCCGACGCGGCGACGGCGGTCGCGGCGCTGCCGGGTCACCGTCTCGTGATCGCCGGCAGGGGGCGCGAGGCGATCCGGCTGTCGGCGGTCGGCTCCGGGCTGGCGGTCGCGCTCGCGGTGCCCCTCGCCGTGCCGACCACTTGGGCCATGGTCCGCGGCTATCCGACGGTACGGGCGCACCTCCCGCTGCTTCTGGCCGGCGTCGTCGCCTTTCTCGTGCTCACCGAGTCGTCGAAGCGGGCCGCGGTCGGCGGCTTCGTCGCGTTCCTCGCGAGCGCCGCCCTCGGCTTCGCGACCCTCGACGTCGACCCCGCGGCGCCGCTCGACGCCGGCGGCGTCCTCGCGCCGCTGTTCGCCGGACTGTTCGGCGCGCCCGTGCTCGTCGACGCGCTCGGCGGCGAAGGCGTCCCGCCGCAGGCCGACGCGCGGATCACGATGGGTCGCCGGGACCTCGGCGTGAGCGCCGGCGCCGGGTCGCTCGCGGGCGCGGTTGTCGGCTACGTCCCCGGCGTCTCCGCGGCGATCGCCGCCGTCGCCGCGCTGCCGGCGGTCCCGCGCGAGGAGGGCGACCGCGGGTTCGTCGTCGCCACGAGCGGCGCCAACACGGCGAACACGATATTCGCGCTGTTCGCGCTCGTCGCGCTCGGCACGCCCCGAACGGGCGTCACGGTCGCCATCGATCGCGCCGGCGTTCCCTTCGCGCTCCCGATCCTCCTCGCGGCCGCGGGGACCGCGGCGGCCTGCGGGTTCGCGCTCGTCCTCCTCGTCGGAGACGCGTACCTCCGCGTCGTGGGGGACGCGGACTACACTCGGCTGTCGGTCGGCGTCCTGGCGCTGCTCGCCGCCGTCTCGTTCCTGTTCGCGGGGGCGTTCGGCGTCGGCGTCTTCCTCGTCGCCGGCGTGCTCGGGCTCGTTCCGCCGCGGGTCGGCGCTCGGCGGGTCCACCTGATGGGCGTGCTGATCGGACCGCTGATCGTCGGCTGAGCGCCGCGATCCTTCGTTGCCGCCGACCGCGAGTCGCGCTCCGCGGTCCTCCGCTCCCACCTACCGTCAGCCGCGCTCCGCGGGCTCGACGCCCGAGCGTCGAGGTACCGAATCGCACGCCGCGATCGGCGTCGGACTCAAAGAACAACGGTTAAAAGTCGCGCGGTGGTGTTTCAGAGTATGAGCGAGAGTGAAACGCAGGGCACCCGTCAGTGTGTCTCCTGTGGTATTCAGGTGGCCGGTATGAACGCCGCGCGGTTCTCCTGCCCGGACTGCGGGGCGACTATCCACCGGTGCGCGAAGTGCCGGAAGCAGAGCAACCTCTACGAGTGCCACGACTGCGGCTTCCGAGGGCCCTAGTTATGGGAGACGTCGCCGCCAAAATCAAGGTCATGCCGAACAGCCCCGAGGTCGACCTCGACGACCTGCAGGACCGACTCGAGGAGTCGCTCCCGCAGGGCGCGAAGATCCGCGGCTTCCAGCGCGACGACGTCGCGTTCGGCCTCGTCGCCCTCCTGCCGACAGTCATCGTCCCCGACGGTGCGGGCGGCACCGAGGCGGTCGAGGAGGCGTTCGCCGACGTCGACGGCGTCGAGTCCGTCGCCGTCGAGAACGTGGGCCGGCTGTAAGGTCGACGCCGGCGTCGACCCGGAACTCGGACGCGTTTTCGTTCCGTTTCGCACCGTTTCTTTCGCTTCGCCAGCGACGAGCGCGTCTCGTCCCGCCGTGACCGGTTACTCCGTGTGTTCGCGGACCCAGGCAGAGAGCTCCTCGCCGGGGATGAATCCCTCCGCTCGGCGCGCGACGGGCTCGCCGTCGACGAACAGCACGAACAGCGGGACGCTCCGCACGTCGAACCGCTCGACGAGCGGCGGATCGTCGCGGGGGTTTATGAGGGCGACATCGACGTCGAGCGCGCGGGCGACGTTCCCGAGGACGGGCTCCATGCTCGCACAGATGCCGCACCCGTCGGTGTAGAACTCGACGAGCGCGGCGTCCGCGTCGGCGACGAACGCGTCGAGCGCGTCCGCGTCCGCGAGCGGGGTCGGACGACGGGCGCTCTCGTCCCCTCCCGCCCCGGCGTCGCTGGCAGCAGTATTGGGCATTATAAGCACTATTCGGGCCGAACGCTAATAAACGCTCGCTCGACGGGGTTGCGCACGCGACCCGTCGGCGGATCGGGCTCAGGAAACGTCGACAGCGCCGCCCTCGGCGGCGCTCTCGGCGAGCGCGTCGACGACCCGCATGTTCGCTATCGCCTCTCCACCGCCGGTCAGCGGGGCGGTGCCGTCCGCGACGCAGTCGGCGAAGTGTTCGACCTGCAGCCGGTACTGGTCCACCGGGTCGAACGTCTCGACGCCGCGCCGGTCGTCGATCTCGTAGGTCAGCTCCACCGGCTCGTCGTCGGGCGCGTCGAACGCCCGCTCGACCTCGATCCAGCCGTTCGTCGCGTCGATCCGATAGCGCTGGACGAGCCGCGTGTCGAAGCCGGAGGCGACCCGCGCCGACCGGCCGTCCGCGTACTCCAGCACGCCGGCGAGCTCCGTGTCGACGCCGGCGTCGCGGGTGTCGTTCGCGTGCGCGTACGCCCGGTCCGGCTCGCCGAGGACCGCCCTCGCGAGAGACACGGGGTAACAGCCGACGTCCATCAGCGACCCGCCGGCCAGCGCCGGGTCGAGCCGCACGTCGTTCGGTCGGCCGTACAGCGGGAACCGGAACGCAGAACTGACGGTACGCACGTCGTCCAGTTCTCGATCGACCAGTTCGAGGACCCGCTCGGTGCGGGGGTGGTACCGGTACATGAACCCCTCCATCAGCGTGACGCCGCGGTCCTCGCAGTGGTCGACCACCTCGCGCGCCTCCGCCGCGTCGGCCGCGAGCGGCTTCTCGCAGAGCACGTGAAGCCCGGCGTCGGCCGCGCGGGTCGTCCACTCGGCGTGGAGCCCGTTCGGCAGGGGAACGTAGACCGCGTCGAGCTCGTCGTCGTCGAGCAGCGCCTCGTAGGAGCCGTAGCTCCGCGGGATCGACTCCGACTCGGCGAACGCCGCCGCTCGGTCGCCGTCGCGCGATGCGACCGCGCCGACCGCGTGGTCGCTCGCCGCGATCGCCGGGATCACCGCGTCGCGAGCGATCCCCGCGGTGCCGAGCACGCCGAACGTAAGGGGGTCACGCCGTGTTGACATACGCGACCACCGACGGGCCGGATCATAAAAAGGGTCGGTGACTCCGCCCCGGGCCGATCGGCGGTCGTCCGCGCCGCGCTACCGCTCCGGGGGCTCCGGATCCACGAGCGGCGAGTCCGCGTTGGCGCACTCGGGTCGACCGCAGACGCCGGCGTCGTCGCCCGCGCGCGAGACCCCGTCGGCGAGCGACTCGATCTCCCACCTCACCTCGTGGCCGGTCGCCGACTCGTGCTCGTCGAGCGCGGCCCGCGCGGTCGGGAGGCCGTCGTACCTCGCCTCGAACGAGCAGTCGACACACCTGACCGCGACGCGCGTCCGTGCCATAGCGAATATTGGTCGGAGACCACAAAACCCTCGCGGTGTGACGGCCGTGCGGAACCGGAACCGGCAGACCGAGCACCGACGGGAGGAACGGCGGACCGAGAGTCGATAGGAGGAACTGTAGGCGGAGAATCGACCGAGGGATCGGCCGGACGGAGAGGTCCAGCCCCTACGCCGGCTCGTCCTCCTCGGGCTCGGTCCGCCAGCCGCCGGTCAGGGTGATCACCCACAACAGCACGCCGGCGAGCACGAAGACGGCGGCCATGTACGGCAGCAGCGGGAGTTCGATGCCGACGAAGTCGAGTACCGTCCGGATCTCGTAGACGATCACGCCGAAGACCGCGAACGCGACCAAGAGCCCGCCGCGGGTCATGTCGAAGCTCATAGGATCACCCCGGCGAGCGAGGCGGCGCCGCCGACCGCGCCCAGTATCGGCGTCACCGCGGCCGCGAGCGCGTCGAGCGTCGGTGCGATCCACGCCGGATACGTGCCCACGCCCGGGCCGAGCAGTCCGCCGCGGTTGATGATCGCCGCCAGCGGGAGCGCGTACGCGAGGACGACGAGCGTCAGTGCGATTCCCACCCAGAGCCGGAGGCTGTCGAGCACCTGCGGGGCGTCGTCGGGGCCGGACAGCGCCGGCGGGAGCGACTCGGCGAGCCCGGACACCTTCGGGTTCCCCATCGTGAGCACGAGGTTCCCGATGAACAGCACCGTCGAGACGAACAGCAGCGTTCCGCCGATGGCGATCTGGACGTTGAGCTCCTCGAACCCGCCGAACATCGTCGGGTAGTCGAAGCCGCTGTACTCGGGTTCGGCGGTCCGGCGGGGCACGCCCATGATCCCCTGGGCGTGCATCGCGTTGGACATCAGCGCCATGCCGACGAACCAGACGACCACTTGGAACAGCCCGATCGCCCGGCTGTACACGGGCTTGTTGGAGATCTGCGGCCAGATCCAGTAGGTGGCGGCCATGAAGGTGAGCGCGACGGCGGTGCCGACGGTGAGGTGGAAGTGGCCGGGGACCCAGATGGTGTTGTGGATCATGTAGTTGATGTTCATGCCGGCGTTGACCATGCCGGAGAAGCCGCCGGCGGCGAACATCAGGCCGGCGAGCATCATGCCGGTGAACTCGGGCTTGCGCCACGGGAGGTCGGTGAGCCAGCCGAGGAGGCCGGTGCCGCCGCGCTGGCGGGCGCCGTACTCGACGCTCGCGACGACCGTGAACGCGGTGAGCAGGCTCGGCAACAGCAGGAACATCGTGTTGGTCATCGAGATGAACTTGAACCCCTCTGCGATCCCGGGGTCGAGGTACTGGTGGTGGATGCCGACCGGGGTAGAGAGGAGGAGGAAGAGGACGAACACGACGCGTGCGAGGGGGTCGCTGAACAGCCGGCCGCCGGCGATCTTCGGGAGCACCGTGTACCACAGGAGGTAGGCGGGCATGAGCCAGAAGTAGACGACGGGGTGGCCGAAGAACCAGAACAGGGTGCGGGTGAGGGTGGGGTTGACGGAGTCGATGAAGCCGAGCGACCACGGGAGGAGGAAGATGAGCACGGAGGCGGCCACGGCGGAGGAGGCGATGTACCACATGGCCATGGTGGTCAACACCATGAACGTCTGGAGCGGGATGCGTTCGTCGGGGTGGTCGCGTTTCCAGGCGAGGAAGGTGCGGAACCAGTCGGCGCCGGCGATCCAGGAGCCGACGATGAAGACGGCGAGGCCGGCGTAGAACATGGGATGCGCCTGGAGGGGTGCGTAGAAGGTGAAGAGGACGTCCGCGCTCATGTCGAGCGCGGGGACGAAGCCGGCGAGGATGGAGACGCCGGTCATGGTCATGCCGACCGCCATGATCGCGTACCACGTCCAGGTGATCCGGATGTCGATGAGCGGTCGGTCGAGGCTCCGGGTCACCGCCCAGGTGAACAGCCCCACGAGGAAGAACGTGGTGAAGCTGATCGCCAGGAACACGCCGTGCGCGGTGAGGGACGTGTAGTAGTCGGTCGAGGAGATGATCCCCCGGAATACCCCGGTTCGGTGGAGCGTCTGGATGATCCCGAAGATCGCTCCGAGCGTCAGCGCGAAAAAGGAGCTGAGGAGCGCGGCGCGGACGACCCGCGCCTCGTCGGGGAACTTGTCGACGAAGGACTGCTCGGCCTCGATGGCGTCGCTCACGCGTCGTCACCCCCGCTGTTCCGCTCGTCGAACTCGGCTTGACTGACGACGTTGACCTTCCCCTCCATGACGTGGTGGCCGGCGCCGCAGTACTCGTTACAGATGAGCCCGTACTCCTGTCGGTCGTCGGTTTTGACAGTTATTTTGGAGACTTCACCGGGAACGACCATCGTGTTGGCGTTGGTGCCGGCGACCTCGAACCCGTGGATCACGTCCCGAGAGGTCACGTAGAACGTCACGGTGCTGTTTTCGGGGACGACGATCGGACTCGGTTCGAAGCCGAACTGGTAGGCGACGACGTAGGCGGCGTACTCGTTGTCGCCGACCTGCTCGACGCGGGGTTCGGAGAAGCGGTCGTCCTCGTCGAGCGCTTGGGCGTCGATGGGGGGTTCGCTGTCGGAGACCATGGCGACGCCGGGGCCGACGGCGCCGTAGGTGACCGAGCCGATGAGCAGCAGTATCAGGAGGATGGACGCCGCGAGCCAGAGTTTTTCGTAGGCGTGAATGTGCATGTGTGGTCACCCCACGACGACCAGGTCGCGGCCGAGGAACTCGATGTAGTAGATGTACACCCACGCGAGCAACAGGATGACGAAGTAGATCGCGATGAGCGTGAGGGTTCCGATCGGGTCGAACTCCTCTTCACCGCTCACATCGTCACTCGATGCGTGTGCGGCTTGGTTTTGTCCCATAGGCCGGCTTATAGACTGAAAGATATATAATATCGATCCGTTCTCGCGGGCTGAAAACACGGACGTTATATATGTTGGCTGGCCCGTACGTTTCGATATGGAATTCTCGCTCCAGCGGGCCGTGCTCCTCGTGTTGGGCGGCCTCGTCCCGGCAGCGGTGTTCATCGCCGACCGGGCGGAGATATTCGTCGCCGTGACGCTCGTGAACGTGTTGATCATCTGGGGGAGCCTCCACGTCGCGACCGGCGGGAGCCTCCGCCCCGGGTCGGCCTCGTCCGACGCGGCGGATCCGGACGAGGCGTAGCGTCGTCGGCCGACCGCCGGACTCGAACCCAATGTCGAACTGCACCCTCTGTGATCTTCCGACGGGGGACGACCCCCACACCGCCCCCGACGTCGACGGCGAGTTCTGCTGTCGCGGCTGCCTCGCGGTCGCCCGCTCTCTGGACGACGTCGACGACGTCGACGACCTCGACGAACGTCGCCCCGAGGCGCGGGCCGACGAGGCGTTCGACGGGGAGACGACGTTCCTCCACGTCGACGGGATGCACTGTGCGACGTGCGAGTCGTTCCTCGAACTGACCGCCGGCGAGCAGGAGGGCGTCGCGGCCGCGGAGGCGAGCTACGCCACCGACACGATCCGCGTCGACTACGATCCCGACACCGTGAGCGCCGCGGACCTCCCCGAGCGGCTCTCGGTCGCGGGGTACACCGCGAGCGACCGGGCCGACCCGGACCCGGACGGCGACGACGTCGCCGTCGTCCGCTTCCTGATCGGCGGCGGGTTCTTCGGGATGATGGCGATGCTGTGGTACGTCCTCTTCCTGTACCCGACCTACTTCGGCTACGAACCGATCCTCGACCTCGGCGGCGTCTCGGGCACCTACCTGTTCGCGCAGGTGTGGGTGTTCTCCTCGATCGTCCTGTTTTACACCGGCTATCCGATCCTGCGGGGCGCGTACGTGAGCCTCCGGGCGCGGCAGCCGAACATGGACCTGTTGGTGTCGCTGGCGGCGGCCAGCTCGTACGCGTACAGCACGCTCGCGATGCTCCTCGGCCGCACCGACCTCTACTTCGACGTGACGATCGCCGTGATCTTAGTCGTCACCGCCGGCAACCACTACGAGTCGCTCATCAAACGGCGCGCGACCGGCATGCTCTCCGACCTCACGACGGCCGGCGACCGGACGGTCCGCACCGAGTCCGGCGAGACCGTCGCGGCGGAGGCGGTCGACCCCGGCGATCGGCTCCTCGTGCGCCCCGGCGAGCGGGTCCACTTCGACGGGACCGTGGCCGAGGGGACCGCCGCCGTCGACGAGGCGCTCGTCACGGGCGAGTCGCTCCCGGCGACGAAGCGGGAGGGCGACGAGGTCCGCGGCGGGACGGTCGTCACCGACGCGCCGGTCGTCGTCGAGGTCGGCGAGGACGCGACGAGCACGCTCGACACGCTCGTTCGGCTCCTGTGGGAGATCCAGAGCTCGCGGTCGGGCATCCAACGGCTGGTCGACAAGCTCGCGACCGTGTTCGTTCCGCTCGTCGTCGCCGTCGCCGTCCTCGGCGCGGCGGCCACCTTCGCGCTCGGATCGGCGCTCGTGGACGCCGCGCTCGTCGGACTCACGGTGCTCATCGTCTCGTGTCCCTGCGCGCTCGGGCTCGCGACACCGCTCGCGATCGCCGCCGGGATCCGCGACGCGGCCCGCCGCGGGATCGTGATCGTCTCGGACGCCGTCTTCGAGGAGGCGGCCGACATCGACACCGTCGTGCTGGACAAGACGGGGACGCTCACCGACGGCGAGATGCGACTGCTCGACACCGTCACCGACGGCGCGTCGCCGGACGAGGTGCGTCGCCGAGCGGCGGCGGTCGAGCGCGCCTCTGTCCACCCCGTCGCCGAGGCGATCGTCGACGCTGTCGCCGCCGACGGCGGGAGTCCCGCACCCGACGACGCGAGCGCCGGACCGGAGACGGCGACCGACGGGGGTGTGACGGCCGGCGACGAGGGCGACGGGACGCGACCCGCCGACGCGCCCCCCGACGCCGCCGACGGCACGTCGACCGCTGCGGTGACCGTCTCGGACCGCGGCGTGACGGGACGGGTCGACGGCGAGGAGGTCGTCGTCGGCCACCGATCGCTGTTCGCCGGGGCGGAGTGGACCGTCCCGGCGTCGCTCGACGCGGCCGGTGAAACGGCCCGCGAAGCGGGGCGAGTCCCCGTTTTCGTCGGCTGGGAGGGGTCGGTCGTCGGGGTGCTCGTCGTCGGCGACGAGGTCCGTGACGGCTGGGAAGCGGTCGTCACCGACCTCGCCGACGGCGGGCGGCGGGTCGTGGTGCTCACCGGGGACTCGGCCGCCGCCGCCCGGCGGTTCGAGGAGCACCCCGCGGTCGACGAGACGTTCGCGGAGGTGCCGCCGGAGGCGAAAGCCGAGACCGTGCGGCGGCTCGCGGCGACCGAGCGCGTCGCCGTGGTCGGCGACGGGAGCAACGACGCGCCGGCGCTCGCCGCGGCCGACCTCGGCGTCTCGGTCGCGAGCGGGACCGACTTGGCGGCCGACGCCGCGGACGCCGTCCTCCTGGAGGACCGTCTCTCCGCGATCCCCGAACTGTTCGCGGTCACGCGCGGAACGAACCGGCGGCTCAAGCAGAACCTCGGCTGGGCGTTCGTCTACAACGCGGTAGCGATCCCGATGGCGATATCGGGCGTGCTCAACCCGCTCCTCGCCGCGCTCGCGATGGCGACGAGCAGCGTCCTCGTAGTGACGAACTCCGCGCGTCCGATTTATAAAGAGGAGTGACGAGGCCTCACGCCGTCGCGCCGACGTGCGGCCTGACGGCGCGCACGATGGCGTCCACGTCGTACTCGTCTTCGGTCTTGTCGAAGACGACCTCGTCGCCCGCGCGGACGACGAACACGCCGTCGTCGCCCGTGACGAGGGCGACCTCGTCGAGGTCCTCGCCGAACTGCTTGAACAGCGCCTCCGAGACGTCCTGAGCGCGGTTCAACATCCCGCACGGTACGCAGTACTCGATCTCGACTCGGGTCATACGTCTCGCGTTTCGCGTCGAACGGACTTAAAAACCCGCCGCGCGGTCGGATCCTCCCACGGCGATCGCTCGTGTCGCTACTCCGACCGGTCGACGCCGGTGATCTCGAACCGCGCGCCGCCGCGGTCCCCCTCGCCGATCCGCAGTTCCCATCCGTGGGCGTCGACGGTCCGATCGACGATCGCCAGTCCGAACCCGGTTCCGTCGGCAGACGACGTGACGCCGGTCTCGCACACTTCGTCGACTCGGTCCGTCGGGATCCCGACCCCGTCGTCTTCGACGAAGAAGCCGTCCGCCCCGTCCAGCGTCCCCACGCGAACGGTCACGTCGCGGCCGCCGTGTTCCACGCTGTTCCGAAAGAGGTTCTCGAAGACGTGCGACAGTCGGTCGCGGTCGGCCCGCACCGTCGCCGACCCGTCCGCGCGGAGCGTCGCGTCCGCCGTGTCCACGCGCGACCAGCACTCTCGCGCGCACTCCGCGAGGTCGACGTCGCCGGCGTCGTCGACGCTCTTCCCCTCGCGGGCGAGCGTGAGCGTCTCGTCGATGATCTCGTCCATCCGATCGAGCGCGGGCTCGGCCGCCTCGATGTGCTCGTCCTCGGGGTGGGCCCGTCTGGCGAGGTCGATACGTCCGCGAACGACGTTGAGGGGATTTCGGAGGTCGTGCGAGACGACGCTCGCGAACTCCTCGAGCCGGTCGCGCTCGCGGCGGAGGTCGGCCTGTCGGAGGCGACTCCGCTCCGCCGCGACCTCGCGTTCGATCGCCCGCGCCTCGAACAGCCCGATGAGCAGTCCGATCCCCCCGCCGAAGCCGATCGCCCAGCGGACCCAGCCCAACACCTGAAACGCCGTCTCGGTCGGCAGCGTCATCATGAATCCGACGTTGACGAGGAGGAATCCCGACGCGCCCGCGACCCACCAGCGGTTGAGCCGCGGGTACCGGGCGGGGGAGAGATCCGACCTCGATATCCGGTAGACGACGTACCCGACCCCGACGACGACCAGCGCCGTCGAGACGAATCCCACCCAGTAGCCGCCGGGAGCGGGCACGATCCCGACCGAGAGGGCGACGGCTTCCGCGACGAGCGCGAGCAGGAGTACGGCGCCGAGTCCCCAGACCGGCCACAGCGATCGGACGACCGCTCTCGGCGAGACGTCCATTCAATTACCGTGACTCTCTCGAGGGGGTGTATAAACGATAACGGTTCGGCTATCAGCGCCGATACGCCGGCGCCGGCTCACTCAGACCACGAGCGCGTCTATCACGACGGCGAACAGCAGCAGACCGAGGTAGGCGTTCGAGGCGTGGAACGCGCGGAACGCCGCCGCCTCGGTCTGTTCGTAGTGGAGCCGAACGACGGCCCACAGGAACACCGCGCCGAGGGCGACGCCGACCGCGGCGTAGAGGGCGCCGAGCGGCTCAGCGGCGGCCGCGAGCGCGACCGCCGCCACGAGCGTCGCCCCGAGGTACCAGACGATGTGGCGGCGCGTAGTCGTCTCGCCCCGGACGACGGGCATCATCGGGAAGCCGCCGCGCTCGTAGTCGTCCTTGTACGCCAGCGCGAGGTTGTAGAAGTGCGCGGGCGTCCACAGGAAGATGACGAGGGCGAGCAGCAGCCCGCCGCCACCGACCTCGCCGGTCACCGCCGCCCAGCCGATGAGCGCCGGGAGCGCGCCGGCCGCGCCGCCGATGACGGTGTTCTGGACCGTGTTCGGCTTCAACACGAGCGTGTAGACGACGCTGTAGAACACGATCGCGACCAGTCCCAGCGCCGCCGTGAGCGGGTTCACCGTCCAGAAGAGCCCGAGCGAGACGACCGTCAACAGGAGCCCGAACGCCAGCGCGTTAGTCACCGGCACGAGGTCGGTCGCCAGCGGGCGATCGTTGGTCCGCTGCATCCGCCTGTCGATGTCGCGCTCGAACACGTGGTTGAACGTCCCGGACGCGCCGATCGAGAGCGCGCCGCCGGCGAGCGTCGCGGCCACGGCGTACGGCGTGAACCCCGGCCCCCCGGCGAGCGCCATCGCCGCCGCGGCGACGAGACAGAGCAGCCACATCAGGCGGGGCTTCATCAGCCGGAAGTACGCCGCTGCGGTCGCTTTCAGTCGGGGGAGCGTCGCCCTCGGGATCTCGGGCTCGGGCGCCTCCTCGACCGGCGGAAGGTCGTCGGTCCCGGGCTGGAAGTCGACCGGTGCGTCGTCGGGAGCGCCGGTCGCCGCCTCCAGCCACCACGCGAGCGCGGCGAGGACGGCGCCGAAGATCGCCACGCCCAGCAGGAGGTGGACGGGTCCAAGCGAGACGGGGAGGTCGCCGACGGCGACGAGCGCGCCCACGCCGGACTGGGCGGGGAACAGCAGGAGCGCGGCCAAGAGCGCCGCGCGGACCCGACGGCTCGCCTCGTCGAGCCACGCGAGCGCGACCGAGAGCGCCACGAGGACGCCGACGACGGCGGCGATCGCGCGGTGACCGAGCGCGACCCACCCGGCGCTCTCCGTGGGGAGCGCGGCGCCGTCGCCGCAGAGCGGCCAGCCCGAACAGGCGGCCGCCGCCTCCGTGAGCGAGGTCGTGGCGCCGACGACGAGCAGGAGGTATACGCCCATCGCCGTCGCCGCGAGAACCGCGGGGAATCGGTCGGGTACCGTCACTTACCCGGGTTTGGGAACGGACCCATATATGTCCCGCGCTTCGGTGAATTCGCCCCAGGCGCGCCGGTTAGCTCCGGATCTATCCCTGTTCGCTGCCGTCCCGGGGCGCGTCGACGGCCTCGCGTGACCCGTCGCCCTCGCGTGACCCGCCGCTCTCGCGTGAGCCGTTGCCGTCGACCCCGCCCGGGCCGCGCCGCCGGAGGACGCGATCGACGATGTCGCCGCTGGAGAGCAGTTCGTCCTCGTGTCGGGGCTCCCGGCCGGACGCCCGTTCGACCCGACAGTCGATGTCGCGGGCCGCGAGCGCCTCGGCGATACCCGCCTCGTCGTGGTGCTGGTCGTATCCCAGCACGATAACGTCCGGGTCGAGGCGCTCGATGGGGACGAACACGTCCTCCGGATCGCCGAGATGGGCCTCGTCGACCGCGTCGAGGGCGGCGACCATGTCGCGCCGCTGGCGGGCGCAGAGGATCGGCTCGGGCTTGTGGGTGACGTTGGCGCGGCGGGCGACGATGGCGTGGAGCTCGTCGCCGTACGTCGCCGCGTCCTCGAGGTAGTGGACGTGGCCCGGGTGAAGCAGGTCGAAGGTCCCCTGCGCGACGACCCGCGTCATCTGAACCACGAGAGGAAGCCACCGTCGTCGCGGCGCTCCTCGACGAGCTCGCTGTCGATGTCCTCCTGCGTGAAGTCGAAGAAGTGTTCGTCGGGCACCTCGACGTCGAGCACGTCCAGCGTCGTCTGATTCCCCTCGTTGTCGAACGCCTTCCAGTCGCCCCACCCGTATGGGGCGCCGACGATGATGTGGACCTGCCCCTGTCCGAACGTCGCGAGGTCGGCCGCGCTCGGCCGGAGGGCCCCGTTCGGGTGCGAGTGGACCGACCCGACGGCGCGCATGTCGTTCGGCTTCATGTGCGTTCGCACGCTGGCGCTCGTCGGGTTCGACTCCGTGCCCGGGATGACGAGCACGTCGGTGATCACCTGCCCGTCTCGGTCGACGTCGAGCTTTCGGGCGTCGTCCGCGCGGAGGAACCCCATGTACTCGTTGGGGTGCGTCTCCTCGCTCGCCTCGAGGACGAACTCCATCGTCTCTCGGGCGATCCCGAGGAGCTCGTCCGAGCGGAACAGTCGCATACGCGAGCGAAGGCGCCGTCGCCCCATAGGGGTTCCGGACCGGACGACGACGGGTCCGCGCGCCGAGCGCGTCGAGACGGGCGGAGACGCGAGAGAACAGGCTTAACACCGCCCGTTCCCGAATGGATTCCATGAGCGAGAACACCGCCGGGGATTCCGGCACGCGGGGCGATTCGAGCCCCGAACCCGACGCCGCCGCGGCGAAGGGGACGGCCGACGGCCGGCCGACCGTCTACGACTTAGCACCCAACTGCACCCTCGCGGACGCCGAGGTCGACGCGCTGTACCACGCCGAAGTCAACGGCGTCGTCGACTACGGCGTCTTCGTCGACGTCTCGGACGCCCTCTCCGGGCTCGTCCACGAGTCGAACATCGACGGCGACTACGCCGTCGGCGACCGACTGATCGTCCGGCTCACCGAGGTGAAGGAGAACGGCGACGTCGCGTTCGACGACGAGGACTTCGACGACTACCGCACCGAGACCGTCGCTCACGAGCCGACGATCTCGCGCGTCCGCGGGCTCTCCCCGGGCGACGAGGTCACCGTCGAGGGCGAGGTCGTTCAGGCGAAACAGACCGGCGGCCCGACAATCTTCGCCGTCGCCGACGCCTCCGGCGTCGTCTCCTGCGCCGCCTTCGAAGAGGCGGGCGTCCGCGCGTACCCCGAGGTCGCGGTCGGCGACATGGTCCACGTCGGCGGGACGGTCGAGACCCGTGAGAACGCCCTCCAGCTGGAGGTCGACTCGCTGCGACAGCTCCCCGACGAGCGCGCCGCGGAGGCCCGCGAGCGGTTCGAGGACGCGCTCGACGAGCGCGCCGCGCCCGCCGACGTCGACCCCCTCGTCGAGTGGGAGGCGTTCGAGCCCATCCACGAGGAGCTCCGCGAACTGGCCCGGCTCCTCCGCCGGACCGCTCTCGCCGGGCGCCCGATCCGCGTTCGCCACCACGCCGACGGCGACGGGATGTGCGCGGCGATCCCGGTCCAGCTCGCCTTGGAGAACTTCGTCTGCGACGTGCACGAGGACCCCGACGCGGCCCGTCACCTGTTCAAGCGGCTCCCGAGCAAGGCGCCGTACTACGAGATGGAGGACGTCACCCGCGACCTGAACTTCGCGCTGGAGGGGCGCGCCCGCCACGGCCAGAAGCTCCCCTTCCTGCTGATGCTCGACAACGGGTCGACCGAGGAGGACGTCCCCGCCTACGAGAACCTCGCGCACTACGACATCCCCATCGCGGTCGTCGACCACCACCACCCCGACCCCGAGGCGGTCGAGCCGCTGCTCGACGCCCACGTCAACCCGTACCTCCACGGCGAGGACTACCGGGTCACCACGGGGATGATGTGCGTCGAGCTCGCGCGGCTGATCGACCCGTCGATCTCCGAGGAGCTCGAACACGTCCCCGCCGTCGCCGGGCTCTCAGACCGCTCGAAGGCGGAGGCGATGGACGACTACGTCGCGCTCGCCGAAGCGGCCGGCTACGACGAGTCCGACCTGCTCGACATCGGCGAGGCGCTCGACTACGCCGCCCACTGGCTGCGCTACTCCGAGGGGAAGACCCTCGTCAACGACGCGCTGAACGTCGGCTGCGAGGACGAACAGCGCCACGAAGAGCTGGTCGGCTTCCTCTCCGAGCGCGCCGAGCGCGACGTCGCCCGGCAGCTCGACGCGCTCGACGACCACGTCAACCACGAGCGGCTCGCCTCCGGCGCGCACCTCTATCGGATCGACCTCGACGAGTACGCTCACCGGTTCACCTACCCGGCGCCCGGGAAGACGACCGGCGAGCTCCACGACACCCGCGTGCGGGAGACGGGTGACCCGGTCATCACGATCGGCTACGGCCCGGACTTCTGCGTGCTCCGGTCCGACGGGGTCCGTCTGGACATCCCGAACATGGTGACCGAGCTGAACGACGAGCTCCCGGAGGCGGGCGTCTCCGGCGGCGGTCACCTCGTCGTCGGCTCGATCAAGTTCGTGAAGGGCCGCCGGAGCGCCGTCATCGACACGCTCGTCGAGAAGATGGCCGAGGCCGAGATCGACGAGGCGCTCTCGTCGACGGCCGCGCTCGACGACTGACCGCAACGGTAACCCGATTTTCGCGCCCCGTTCCACGCGCGCTCGTCACGCGAACGTCACCTCCCGACGAGCGGCGACGCCGGCACCCGCGAGCGCGGCGCCGAGCCCGCCGAGGATCCCGAGCGGCAAGTGAATCCCGCCGCCGCGCCAGTCGGCCGCGTACGCCCGGGCGTAGAAGTCGGCGACCCCCTCGTCCTCGACCGCGAGCAGCACCTCCCGGTTCTCCGTCGCCGCGCCGGCGTTCCAGTTGAGGCTCCCGACGATCGCCGTGTCGTCGACCACGACGCCCTTCGCGTGGACCTTCCCGTATCGGCCGCGCGGCTCCGCGACGGCGACCTCGATCGGTTCGCCCGCGAGCGCCTCGACGAGCGCGCGGTTCGCCTCCCGGTCGTACCACGCGTTCGACAGCAGCAGGTGGACGTCGACGCCGCGCTCGGCGGCCCGCCGGAGCGCCCGGACGAGGCGGTTCTCCGGGCCCCCCGTCCGCGGGACGAGCGCCAGCACGCGGTCGTCCGCGGCGTCGATCCGCTCGACCAAGCGGTCGGCGCCGTTACCGGGGGCGGTCAGGAGCTCGACGTCCGCCGCCGTCGACGCGGGCGCCTCGAAGCGGGTCGGGTAGCCGCCGGTCGCCGCGTCACCCTCGCTGAACTCGGTCCCCGCGCGGAACGCCTCCCACGACCGGGCGTCGGACGCCGCGGCGTCGGCCCGGAACAGGGCGGCGAGGTCGTCCGCGGCCGTCGCGCCGGCGGTCGCGGACCGGGGCGTCCCGGTGACGACCCCCCACCCTCTGTTGGTCCGACCGCCGGTGCCGGACGGCTTCCAGTTCTCCGTGAGGACGACCGCGCGGTCGTCGGCGACGGCGTACTTCGCGTGGTGGAAGCGGAACCGCTCCGGGTCGCCGTCGAGGACGCGCACCTCGACGCCGGCGGCGGCGACGCGGTCGAGGAGCCGGGCGCTCCGCGCGGAGAACCCGCCGACCGGCGACCCCTCGACGAGGACGCGCACCTCGACCCCGCGATCGGCGGCCGCGACGAGCAGGTCGGCGACGCGCTCGGACCCCAGCGTGTAGCCGGCGAGCAGCAGTCGGCGCTCCGCTCCCCGTAGCGGCTCGACCGGCATGCCCGGGCTGTCCGGCAACACGAACGGCCGCACGGTCGCGTTCGCCCTTTCGGTCGCGGACCGGCGCTCGTACCCCCGCGGCCGCCACTCGCCCCAGTCCGCGCGCCAGCGGTGTCCCTCGGGCGCGCGGTCGTAGTCGACGACGGCGACCGTCGTCCCGTTCCGGCGGAGCTCGATCCGGTCGCCGGACGCGGCGAGCGGGAAGTGGTCGTCGAGCGCGCGGAGTTCGGGGGTGCCGGCGCCGCCGTCGTGGGCGCCGTGGACGCCGACCGCGGTGTCGTCGTCGAGGAGGGTCGTCGCGTTCGCGGGGTCCATCGAGAGCGCGACGACGCCGCTCGCGTTCGCCGGAACGTCCGCCTCGTGGTAGCCGTCGGAGAGCGACCAGTTCCCGCGCTCGGGGAGCCGGACGACGAGGTACTCGCCGCGGTTCTCCGCCGCCGTCGGATTCGGGAACAATTCGAGTATCCGGGGCTGCTCGGCCACGAGCGTCCGGTTCTTCGACTCGTGGGTTGGCTGCGCGACGGCGGGTCCAGGGCCGGACTCGGCGCCCGTCGAGCCGGCGCCGCCCGCCGCCGCGACCGGCGCGGCGGCCGTCAGGAGGAGCAGTCCGAGGGCGACGGCGACCGCGCTCGCGGTCGAGACCCTCGCGACGGCGGCGTTATCGAGACGAGTCGATCCGGGCGACACGGGGGGTCTCCCCGCGGCATCGGACAAGAAGGGTCGGTCGTTCAGCCCGACGGTCAGGCCGGCGAGTCAGGCGGTCGCCGACGCCGCGTCGAGCGAGCGCTGCGCTTTCTCGCCCTCGGTCGAGACGAGGAACGAGCGCTCGTCGGCGTACTCGGCGACGGTTTCGAGGGCCTCGCGGGTGCCGATCTGTCGGAGGGCCCAGGCGGCCGCGGCGCGGTCGTCGTCGGAGCCGTCGCCGGCGAGCACGTCGGCGAGCGGGTCGACCGCGCGGGCGTCGCCGATGAGCCCGAGCGCGCGAGCCGCGTGCGGACGGACGAGCTCCTCGGTGCCGTCGTCGACGAGCGCGTCCGCGAGCGGCTGGACCGCCTCGCTCGCGCCGATCTCGCCGAGCGCTTTGAACGTCGCCTTCTGGAGCTGCGGGTTCGAGTTCTCCGGAACGTACTCGACGAGCGTCTCGGTCGCCTCGCCGGCGGCCATCTTCCCGAGGATGCGGATCGCGAACTGGTCGCGCTTCTCCGCGCGCCCGAGCAGCTCCTCGAGGGAGGCCTCGGTCTTCCCGCGCTTCCCCATGCGCTCGAACGCCTCGAGGCAGTGCCGCTCCATGAAGTCGGAGGTGAGCGAGTGGAGCGCGAGCAGGATCATGTCGACGTTGCCGCGCGCCTCGTGTTCCTTCAGCGCGGCCCACTCCACCGGGAAGTCCTTGTAGTGGCCGAGCACGTCGTAGTACCCCTCGGCGCGGAGCTGCTCGTGCGTCTCGAGGTCGTCCCACTCCTCGGCGTCGTCGAGCCCGGACTCGAGCGCGTCGGTCGCCTCGATGAGGGCGGCGATCGTCGCCGCGTCGTCGTCGGGGTCGAGGTCGGCGTCCGCGACGCCCGCCGCGACCGCGTCGAGCGCCGAGACGAGGGCGTCGATGCGGTCGTCCTCGTCGGTCCCGCTCCCGTCACTCTCCGCGTCACTCTCCGCGTCGGCGGGCGCGTCGTCTGCGGCGTCCGGGTCCGTCTCGATAGCGTCCGCGTCGACCTCGTCGTCGACGGCGTCCGCGGCCGCCTCCACGAAGGCCGTCACCGCGTCGGCGGCGTCGTCGCGGCCGTCGGCGGTCCACTCGGTCTCCTCGAGCGTCGCCGCGGCGCTCTCGATGGCGTCGACGACGTCCTCGGCGTAGGGGCCGCGCGCCTCCTCGACGCCCTCGCGGAGCTCCGCGACCCGGTCCTCGAGGTCGCCGCGCGGGTCGTCCGCGTCCTCGTCGTCCTCGTCCGGCTCGGGGAGGTCGGCCTCCTCGATCCCCGCCTCGGCGTCGTCGAGGAGGGCGTCGACGTCGTCGAGGTCCGCCTCCGTCTCGGCGTCGTCGAGGAGCGCCGCGATCTCGTCGAGGTACTCGTTCAGCGAGTCCTCGGTCGCTTCGTCCGGAAGCGTCGGCGCGGCGGCCGCGTCCGTCGACTCGCCGGCGCCCCCCGCCTCCTCCGCGTCGTCCGCGGCGTCGGCCTCCTCGGAGGCGTCGGCCGGGTCGTCGTCGCCGTTGCTCATACACCACGAACTGCGCGCGTAGTCCATTAAGACGTTTCCCTTCGCGGGCGCCCCCGTTCGTTTATTCCGCCGTCCGTCCAATCGGTCCCCGTGATCGATCCCGACGCTCCCGACGATCCCGACGACGGGCCGATCGTCGCCGTGCCGCAGATCGCCGTCGACGACCTCGCGGTCGGCAGCAACCTCGGCCGCCTCCGCGACCGCGTCGCCGCCCTGCCCGACCGGGTCGACGTCGCAGTCTTCCCGGAGTACGCGCTGACCGGGTTCGTCGACGACGACCGGCTGCGCGAGGCGGCGCTGGAGCGGGAGGCGGCGCTCGACCGGCTCGCTGACGTCGCCGACGAAGGGAACGTGGCGCTGACGGCGGGGTACGCGGAGCGCGCGGGCGACGCGCTGTTCAACGCGACCGCGTACGTGCCGCCGGCCGGCACCCTCTCCGGCGGCGCGGGAGCCCCGGACGAGCGGGCGGCAGTCTACCGGAAGCGACACCTGTGGGGCGAGGAGGCGGAGCGAGTCGACGCCGGCACCGATCGGGTCGTGGTCGACACCCCCGCCGGTCGGACCGGCCTGTTGACCTGCTACGACCTGAATTTCGTGGCGGAGAGCGCGTGGTTCACCGACCGCGCCGTCGACGCGCTGTTCGTCGCGGGCGCGTGGCCCGCCGCTCACGCGCAGAACTGGCGGCTCCTCCTCCGGGCGCGCGCCCTCGACGGCGTCCGGTGGGTAGTCGGCGCCGGACGAACGGGACGCGGGACAGCGTCGGGGGGCGAACGCGGGAACGATCGCCGCCGCTACGCCGGTAACTCTCTCGTCGCCCGCCCTGACGGTCGAGTCGCCGCCGAACTCGGCCGCGGCGAGCGGGACCTGATCGCCACGCTGGACCGGACCGTGCTCGCCGAGCAGCGCGAACTCGTCGGTGCCGTGAACAATACAGAAAAATAATTTTTTGAAAACTAAAATCTGATTACAATCGTGAAAACAGTTAAGTGCCCCGCGCGCGTACGTAGAGGTAGACATGAGTACCCAGAAAGAGGCACGTCAACGCTACGGCGACGTCCACGAGAGCGAAGCGCTCCGCGTTCCCGAGGAGAAGGCCGAGCAGCTCGTCGACGCGCTCAACACCGACCTCGCGGCGACGTACGTGCTGTACCATCAGATCAAGAAGCACCACTGGCTCGTGGAGGGCGCCGAGTTCCACGACATCCACGTCTACCTCGGCGAGGTCGCCGAGGACCTCGAGGAGGGCGCCGACGTGATCGCCGAGCGCGCGCAGGCGCTCGGCGGCGTGCCGCTGTCGGGCGGCGCGAACTACGAGGAGCACGCCCCGGTGAGCCCCGAGGACGCCGACGCCTACGACATCAGGACGGGGCTGGCGAACGACCTGGAGATGTTCGGTGACATCACCGAGATGCTCCGCGAGCACATCCAGCTCGCCAACAACCTCGGCGACTACAACACCGAGGAGCAGCTCCGCGAGGTCCTCATGGACGTCGAGGAGCACGGCCACCACATCGAGCACTACCTGGAGGACGACACGCTCGTCACTCAGGGTACGCTCGAATAGACGACTCACGTCCGTCGCTCCCGGCGACGGGGCGTCGTTCGTCCGAATTTTCTCCGTTATTTTCCGCCCGCTAGCGACGGCGCCGGCGCGGGCAACTTGGTTGACCGACCCGGATCAGCCGAGTCGCTCGTCCAGAATGAGCCGCGTCTTGGTCGACTTCACCTCGTCCATCTCGCGGGCCTGCGAGATCAGCTCGTTGACGGCGCGCGTGTCGACGGCGTCGACCACGAGCACGACGTCCTCCTCGCCGGAGACCTGCCAGACGAAGTCCACCTCCTCCCACTCGACCATCCGATCGCCGACGGCGGCGGTGTCGACGTTCATCTCCACCGAGATCTCGATCATCGCCTTCACGTTGCCGGTGCGGGTCGTAACGGTGAACCGCTCGATGATCCCCTCCTCGGTCATGCGGTCGACGCGGTTGCGCACGGTCCCCTCCGAGGTGCCGACTCGGTCGGCGATCTCCGTGTACGGGGTTCGCGCGTCCCGGCGCAGGATCGAGAGGATCCGGCGATCGAGGTCGTCCATACCCGAACCATTCACCCCGGCGACTTACTCGTTACGAATATCGTAACGAATCTACGAACGACGCATTTATTACCCTTTGCGCGTACGTTTCTCGTAATGTCGGACGCCTATATCGCGCTGGCCGACGGACGCGTGCTCGAAGCGCGCGCCCGTGCGCCGGGGCGCACCCGCGGTGAACTGGTGTTCACGACCGCGTACACCGGCTACGAGGAGTCGCTCACCGACCCCTCCTACGCCGAACAGATACTCACCTTCTCGTACCCGCTGATTGGGAACTACGGCGTCCGAACCGAGCGATTCGAGTCCGAGTCGGTCCAGCCGCGCGCGGCGATCGCCCGCGAGCTGACCGACGACGTCGCCGAGTGGCTCGCCGGCGAGGACGTCCCCGCCGTCGACCACGTCGACACCCGCGAAATCGTCACGACCGTCCGCGAGGAGGGCGCGATGGCCTGCGGGATCGCCGCCGGTCCGGACGTGGCCCCCGAAGACGCGGTCGCGGAGATGGAGGCGTGCGAGCCGATGAGCGACCACGTCGACATCGGCGCGCAGGTGTCCGTCACCGAGCCGACCGTCCACGAGGGCGGCGGCGCCGCCGACGTCGCGATGCTCGACTGCGGCGCGAAGGGCTCGATCATCACCTCGCTCACCGAGCGCGGCGCGGACGTCCACGTCCTCCCGTACGACGCGACCCCCGAGGACGTGGCCGACGTCGA
>NZ_NHPE01000107.1:0-19626 GCF_002252895.1 Halorubrum sp. Eb13
CTCTCTGAAGCTGAGTTTCCCGATACTGACCTCTCTAAAGCTGAGTTTCCCGATGCTGACCTCTCTAAAGCTGAGTTTCCCGATGCTGACCTCTCTAAAGCTGAGTTTCCCGATGCCGACCTCTCTGAAGCCAAGTTTCTCGATGCCGACCTCTCTAAAGCTGAGTTTCCCGATGCTGACCTCTCTGAAGCCAAGTTTCTCGATGCTGACCTCTCTGAAGCCAAGTTTCTAGGCACAAATCTACAGCGAGCCAATCTATCAGAGGCGAATATACAGGAAGCCGAGTTTTTTGATGCCGATTTGCGAGGTGCCGCGTTTAGACCAGCGTGCGCGATAGTTGTAGGCCCAGAAGAGTCCACGACGGACCCGCTCGGTGCCTCGCTGGAGAATGCACAGTTTGAGGATGGTACAGACCTTCGCGATACGAACCTCTCTGGAGCGAGACTTTACCAGACTGCGTTTAGAGACGTTCGTATCAACGGTGAAACGCAGTTCGGAATTAAAGATGGGCGATACGGGGAGAAGTGTCGGTACGAGTACGACCCGAACACGGGAGTCTCTACGAATGAAGGCGTGCCCCGTCTCCGGGCCGCCGCGTGGACCTATCGTCGTCTAGAGTCGTTATTTGAAGAGAACGCGATGGATAGACGTGCTCGTAATGCTCACATACGTAAGCAAGAAGCTCAACGGAAACACCAATTCATCGGTGCATTTGAACCAATTCTTAGGACACTACCAGACCCAATTCACGAACAGATTCCTCAACGATTCAGACAGCATGACTCAACGGACGATTCGTGGATTATCTCCCTCGGTCAGTACTTCGTCTCAACAATAAATTGGAGACTTCACCGACACGGCGAAAGTCTGCGACAATTGCTCATAGTATCTGCTTTTCTTATAATTACCTGTGGGATTCTCTACGTGAGTCCGTGGAGTGGCGTTGCGCGGAATAATCCCGAGACAACAGATGTGATTACATACCAGATTACGACTGTCGCAGAACTAACATTACCGGAAGTCATTACCACCCTGCTAAACGGCCTGTATTTCAGCATCATAACGTTCTCCACTATCGGCTACGGCGATTTCTATCCGGCCAGTCCCGTATCACGCCTGCTTGTTGGGTTTGAGTCGCTAGCGGGAGCGTTGCTTATCGCCCTGTTCGTGTTTGTCATCGGTCGGCGTGTAGCGCGGTGAAATCGGATTCTAAGGGGATAGGCCAGTTGAAGGCTCCAGACTCGCTGTCCTCGGTAATACGAACGCGGGTTGGTAATCTTTTGCCCCAGCGCGTTCGTCTTCCACTCGTAACCGTGAGTCTGGATGGTGTCTTAGTGGGCTTGCATATAGGCTCTCGAAAATTCCATCTATGAGTCTTGAAGCGACCACCTCTAGTGATGAGATTCAATCATCACTGAAGAACCGACAGCGAACCTCCCAGTCCTCACGATAGGGCACTTCAGAGACGCGCACGTTATCGGGCTCTGGAGCACTCTCTGTTCGGTTCAGAATCGCATCAACGCTCTCGTCTGCCGCGCTCTCGGATGAGAATCCCTCCAGTACGACCGAGACTCCCGTGCCATCCAACGAGGAAAAGACGTGCAACTCGTCGAGCAACTCTACTTCCTCGGTCCACTCTCGGGGCAGAACCTCCCAGCCCTCCATCGCGACCCAAACCGATTCCTGAAATTCCTTTGCCCGCCTCTCATGGTTGTCCGTCATTACTTCGACGACCCAGCCAGATGATATAGACACCCCTCATTCAGACCGCTTAGAACGTGTACGTACGCACGTACGTAGACACGTACATAATCCAGCACATACATGATATTCGAATGATAAGAATTATCTTATAACACCGACTGAGGATATTTGGATGACTGACGAACATAAGACACCAGATGACGACTACGATGTGCCCGACCGCTCAACGAACATCTCGCCAGAGGACCTGTTTAGCGAGCGCCCCGGGACGCTAACCTGTTCCGAGTGCAAGGATACGATGCATGTCGAGTCTGGGTCATCCTCGATGGAATGTGATTGTGGCCACTCGTGGCGAGTGATGTGCGTCCCGGCAGGAATGATGGACGAACTTCAAAAAGGTCGCTGAACCGCTGGTTGCACCGATAGTCTACCTCCGGTCGAACAAGACCTTCGCGCCGTCAGTGGTCGTGTCCTGCTCTGCGTCCTGCCGACCCGTGGCTGAATTAATCGTCTGCTGTACCTCGGAACGGTCGAGGTCCGTGCGAGACTTCATCCGGTCGATGACATCTTCTCGGACTGCACCTTCCCCGGTGTCGTGGAATTGAATCGCACGCCACATTTCGTCCTCAGGCTTCCGCTGAGCCGCCGTGACGCCAGACAGAGCCTCGATGTCCCACGCACCCGACTCATCGGTCATCAACAAGGACATCCACGTCGTCATGATGCTGAGAGAGTTCTCCGCATCTTCCATCGTGACAGTATCCGACAGACGGGCACGGGCGGATGCTTCTGCAATCCGAACCATTCCCTCAAGCTGGCGCGGGCCGATAGTTACACGACCGTCACCCGAGGATGCTCGGATAGACTTCCACTTGCCTTTGACACGCTCCATCGCATCGTCGTCCCACTCTGGGTTGATGTGACGGGCGTAGGCGATGTACTTCTGCATCATATCCTCCGAGACGACGTTCGCCTCACCATCGCCGTTTATCTGGTCGAACACACCGTCTGCGATGTCGGAGTCTTTCTCTTCATCGGCTTTGTTAAGAAACGGCACGATGATGTCCATCCGGTCCCAGACAGCAGGATTGAATTTAATCTGGTCTGCAAGGGGCTGATACACGTCGAAGTTTCCGTTGTGCGGGTTAGCGATGAGGAGTGCCGAACACCGCGAGTAAAGCTTCGCGTGAACCTTTGACTTCGAGACGCTGACAGTCCCTTCCGAGAGGGGTTCTTGAAGCGAGCCCTGAATGGAATCCGGAGCCTTATCCAATTCGTCAATCACCGCGTGACCACCGTCCGCGCGGACGAGTGCGCCACCTGAGACAGTCCACTTCGAAGTGTCAAATCTCTCTTCGTGGGTCACAGCGGCGGTAAGCCCGACCTCGGTCACGTTGTCCGCAGACTTGTAAACCGACGTGGGTGCGATTCGGGCCGTCGCCTTCGCGAGCTTCGACTTCCCGACGCCAGAATCGCCCACGTACGCCACGTGAATTACGTGTCGCGCGTATTCGCCGGGGTTGGAATGGTCAACACCTCCGAACATCTGGTACAGAGCCGCTTTCCGAGCGAGCATGTACTCCTCCCCGCTAATCTTCGGCGCGATGGAACTCGCAAGACGGTCGATGATTTCGGGGTCTTCCGACAGTTCCTTGATGGCCTGTTCGTCCTCCTCAGTGAGTTCAATTGCCTCAAACTCACGGTGCTGGAGTTCTACATCTGTGATTTGAAGGAAGAAGTCAGTCTGCTTCTCCTCCTTTTCGATGACCCGAACAACAGCAGTGACTGTTGCTTTGTCGCCCGGCTCGACCGAACCCACGTGATGATTATACAGGTCTGCCTTGATGTCCTCCGGATTTGCCGTCGTTGAGTGCTGGTGGAGGTCTTGAAGGATAGCCTGCTGAGTGTCCACGAAGTAGTCACGAGCCGTCAGAGTCTCCTCGTATTCGAGGTATTTTTTCGCACAATTGTCGCTGGGACATCCCGGCGGCTTGTCCAACTTACCAGCCGACCGAGACTGCTCCCATTCAACGGTGCTTCCGCACTGTTTGCAGGTGAAGATGGCCATAAACACAGACGGGTACTGCTCCGTCCGGTCTGTACAGCGAACATCAAACTCAACGAGATGACCGATGTCATCTGCACGGATGTCTTCTACACGCTTGCTGAGAGGGCTTCCCTGAATTGATACGTCATCGTACCCGTTCTCACGAGACCAATCAACGAGATTCATCAGATACTCATCCGAATTCTCCGATACAATACGAATCGCCTCCTCTTTGGACACGTCATCCACATGCGAGCTAAGTGCGTCACCGATTTCGTCAATCGTCACTTCGAGAATCTGCTCGCCGGTCGAGGAAGTGAAGAACGCATCATAGGCGGAGTGCTGAACAGGGTCAGTACTCGCTGGGCCGAACGTCAGACACGCTTTGTCTGCCTTGGTTGATTGCCGCGCTACGCTACTCGCTTCCGCGTCGGGGTGAGACGCCATATCATGTAATTTAAATGATTAGTGTAAATACCTATCGCCAAACTGATAGTAAGTATATATAAAGTCTATTGATACACAGTAGCAATAGTGGTAGATGTTTACATACCCCCCTTGACCCCCCATTCTGGGAAGGATTCCGTAGGGAGACGCCCAGAAGATGCCGATAACCTTCTTTCCGCTTTTTACAACGGGGGTGGGGGGGGGTTGTAGCGGTGTTTATCCGTGAATAAGAGTTTGTTATACGTTAGTATATAGCAAGGAGAAGAAATTCCATAAGCACACTCGTTTGACCCCCCCACCCCTGAAGATGATGGAATATCTGTCTCTGACGGCTCATCGCTCACGAAAACTGAAGATGCGGGGGGGTTCATGGGGGGTATTCCTCGTCATCGAATTGTGGGCCGAATATGTCAAGTGTATAAAGATATAAGGACTCTTAGTTCCTATACAAATATGTCCAGACATCGGGTTATGAAGTCGTTCTGGGCACTTCCGGCGATTCGGGGTTGGGACTGTTTCAGGGGTGAGACATAAGCCAACCCCTTCGTTTCAATAACTCCCGACTCACAAGTCCGGAAAGAGGTCAGCCGTACAACAGTCCTTTCAGACCTCCCGACGACTGGATTGCACGCTCCAGTTGTACAACACGACGTTCGAGGTCGTCGTTCCGACTCTGTTCCTGTTCGAGTTCCGACTCTAACTTGTTGACGCGTTCGGCCAGATTCTTCGTGAGCTTGGAGGTTCGGTGACTGGTCTTCTGCACTTCGGTCAGGTCATCTGCCCTCGCGAACTCTCGTCGGGCGTCCTGTTCCACCCGGTTCAAATCGTGCCGCACGTCCTCGACTCGATTGATTGATGCGTCTTCTATCTGGTCGATGAGTTCACGGAGAGAGAGGTCGCCAAATCCGTCGTCGAATACTTCTCGTTCCAGTTCGGTCAACCGCTTTCGATTTTCTTTGCTCCTGTCGTTGATTGTGTGTTTGTCTCGCTGTAAGTCGTTGACTCGCTCTCTCTGGGACGTTGCCACGCCCATCGCGTCTTCCGCGCTCTCACTCGCGTCCCGAGCTTCACTCCGCACGTCCTGAATATCTCGCCGCAGGTCATCAATACTCGCAGGAGTTTCTAGAGCTTCGTAGTGCGACCGCACATATTCCTCACCGTTTGGCGTAAGTGAGTAGATGTTTCGGTCACTGACTCCACCGGGCACTTCCTCCGCATCATAGATTTGCACGAGACGACCATCGCCTCGACCAAGACGCTCTCTGATTCTATATCGAACACGGGCCTCATCAGAGTCGGCGAGCGCCCACTCGTCGCAGATGTCCTTCGCAGATAGTACGTCCTCGAATAATGCGAGGAGGATTCGTTTATCGAGTTTATCGATGTTATTTCCACGGTGTTCGAGGGTCGTCATTATATCAATATATTGTGTGAGAAACCCTATTGGTCTTGATATATTCCTGTTGATATTTACAGGTTTTCGACGGGAATTCCTCAACTCACGACACCACTATTGTGGATTCATCTGTTTCGAAATAAAAACGAGAGGTCGTCTCCTGAACTGAGATGGCGAGTTGTGGAGCGGGAGTCACCAGAGATGCATCCCTTCCTGTAACGAGTAATCCTTAGTATCCTGAGTTAGGTTCTGTACCTGATTTATCTAAGTCACCTGCAGTACCTCAGGTGGATTATCTGTGGCCAAATAGAGAGTACGTTTCATGAGCTTTCTGGGGAGGAGGACACACCTCATTCAGAGCGCCCCGGAGCCAAAAACTATCAGAACTCACCGCGCAGTACCTCGAACATCGGCCCAGCGATATGATAGCCGTCCTCGTCGCGGGCGATTATATCCATTCGTTCAAGCTCACGCATCGTCGCTGGCGGCACGTCGTGGTCATGTCGGGATATACGGTCACCCCTAGCGAGCACGGCATAGACCGCATCGTACTTGTCAAAATCCATACGGATACCACAACAGTGACGTGCAACGGTGTTTCCCCGGACGCACGCAGAAAAGCTCACGAAACGTACTCTCTGTGGCCCAGATTGTGTACGTGGCTATGTACGTGTTTATGTACGCATGGCTTTGTTGAAATCCTTAGCAGGTGATACATTCCGACTCGGTTCCGGTCAGTACAGCAAATACAAAGGGTATGACTGTACTGCTTCGGGATTATGTAATTTGATTTTTTAATAGTTATTCCTAAATAGCTCCTTGATTGCCCCTCGGTAATGGTTTCAAAGTTGACTGGACAGGCCTTTGAAGAACTCATTACACATACCGTCGATATATTAACGGTATTGGATGGAGAGGGTGTCATCCAGCATGAAAGCCCGTCTATCGAGCGTGTTCTCGGCTATAAACCTGATGAGCTAAGGGGCGATAATGTATTCGAGTATATACATCCTGACGACCGGCAGAAGACCCTTGAGGCGTTTTATGAGGTTATTGAGGCAGATGTAGATTACACTACGGGAGATGTCGAATTTCGGTTCCGACACAAGGATGGGTCGTGGATATGGATGGAGGCCCGAGGGAGTAATAAGTCGGTGAGAGAGCTTGGAGGCTATGTGATTTCCTCACGTGATATTTCTTGCCGCAAGGGATACGAACAGCAATTAGAACGAGAACGAGACAATCTTGACCGATTTGCCAGCGTCGTCTCTCACGACCTTCGTAATCCGTTGAACGTGATGCAAGGACGGTTAGAACTCGCTCAAGACGACTGCGAGAGCGAACACTTTGATGCGATGGAACGGTCTCTCGACAGAATGAACGAATTGATTGATGACCTTTTGATACTATCACAAGAGAGTGAGACTGAACCACTCTTAGATGCCGTAAATCTACAGGAGATTAGTGAGAAATGCTGGCAGAACCTTGATACGAATGAATCAACTCTTAATATTGAGACAGAGCGAACTATCGTAGCAGACGAAAGTCAATTCAAGCAAGTACTTGAAAACCTCTTCCGTAACGCGATTGAACACGGAGGAAAAGACGTAATAATCACGATAGGTGCGTTAGATAATGGATTCTACGTTGAGGACAACGGTCGGGGTATCTCTGAAGACGCTCGTGACTCCCTTCTCGAATTTGGGTTCTCAACAAAGACTAACGGGACAGGATTCGGTCTCAGTATTGTGAACGAGATTATTGAGAACCACAATTGGAACCTGAATGTTTCGGAAGGAAGGGAGGGTGGTGCGAGGTTTGAATTTAGAAACATTACATTTGCTTAATAACGAATTGGAACTTTTCAACAACCTCCTGTTTCAGGAGAGAATATGTCTGAATGATAATATTTCAACAGAGCCGTACGCATCTATGTACTTGGTTGGAGCGTTCTGAATGAGGGGTATCAGTACGCCCTGTCACCGGCAAAAAGCCAGTAGATGTTGATGATGCCGACGACGAGTGCTCCTACAAGGATGATGGGTTCGATTTCGGTCGGTCTGATACCAGTCGATATTGCGGCGAGGCCGAGGATGAGCGTCCCGATAGCGGCGATGGCATAAATCTCGTTCAAAGTTTCAGTCATGGTCTAGGTCATCTATGCCGTATGGTTGTCTGTTATCACCACCTACGGATTGTCGTACCGTATTGGTTTCGCACGTTGGAGTTGGGCGGTCTATGAGAGAACTTACAGCGGAAACGCGCACTTGGATACCTCGTTGTTGGGTGGGAGAAAGCAATACGAGGACACTTACAGCGGAAACGCGCGCTACGATTTTATTGATTCTTGCTTTTATCGGAGGTGGGAACGTCAGGAATCTCATAGCCGTGTTCCTCCGCCTGCTCGATGTAGTAGTCGAGGCGGGTCTTGATTCCTGTAATCGAGCCCTTGCCGACTCCGGTCTCGTCCACGATGGTCGAGTACGGTACTTCGGCTTGGAGGCAGGCGACGACTTCGAGGACTCCGAGGAACTTCTCCGTGTCGGGGACGTGCGCCGTGGCGTCATCGTTGTACCGCATCCCCTTCGGAGGGCGTCCGTCCGGCAGACCCTGTGCCTCCCGACGAGCCTTCACCGCCGCACTCTTTGTGAACTCCCTCCGCTTGACGCCCGCCTCAACCACATGGGTCACTGCGAACGCGTAGTCGTCCACGTCGGGGAGAGCCTCATCGAGGAAAACAAACTCAGCGTCCCCGAGAAGGGCCGCCCGGCGAACCTCAAACCAATACTCATCCCTCGCGATGCGTGATGGGTCGTGAGCGACCACGTAGTCATACACACCCTCGCGGAGGTCTTCGACAAGCTGAAGGATGTCTTCGTTGTTGTCGATGCGTTCCTCGGCGTCAGGCTTGACGTGGGTACTGAATCCAGTGTGGATGCCGAGGTTGATGGCGTCCACCTCGTCCGCGAGTTCTTCCGCACGTTCCTGACACGCCTCCTTCTGCATCGTCAGGCCGAGCTTGTCACCCGACCCCTGTGACGACCGGGCCACCCACGCCGCCCGGGTCATTCGCTGTCACCATCTCCTCCTTTGATGATTCCGAGTTCGATTTTGTTTTTGGCGCTTCCCATGCCCCATTCGAGTTCGTCGCCCTGTTCGAGACTGAAGAACTCGCGGATGTCTTTTGGGATTGTCGTGCGAGCTTGTACCACAGTTCGCGAAGTTCCATCGTCGTTTTCGACCTCCGTTGAGGTCACAGATACCTTGGTTTTCGGCATATTCTGTTTAGTACTACCCCGTAGGATACCTAATATGTTATCTTGGTGGGTACACGGTGTGGTCACTTCTCGAACGAAATCCCGACTTCCTGAACCAGTGAGCAACAACCAAGAGGTCCGACATCAATAGGACAGTATGGAAGGAAGCGGTCACGTTGACATCGGATTCGGCGGAGGCGCAGAGGTATCGGTTGAGACGAACAGCGACAACATCCGACTCGTTATAGACTCAACGGGTGACCACACTGCCTCGATGTCCGCCGTACTCGACTCCGAGACTGCGCGAGACCTCGCAGAAACTCTCCTCGACCATACGGACTAATAGACCCATACTTCCTGACTGACTCTGGAATAATACTCAAGAATAGGACGGGTCATCAGAGTTCGTCGGCGTCCTGATTCTCGTTGAGGAATGAGTCCATATCCCCGAATAGAGCCTCACCCGCATCACTCGGAGTTGACCCTTCCCAGTCGTCCCGGCCCACCGTTGCGGAATCGAGACCGTCAGATTGGAACCGTCCCCACGCACGCCGGAGTGCCTCTGTATCTAAATCCTCGCCAACCTCGCACGTCTCGATAGCGCCGGGCTCGGGGTCGTCAAGGTCGAACACGTGCAAATGAACCACCCCATCAGAACCAAACGAGAGGTCAAGCTTGTATTCGGTCATATCTTTGCCAACGATGAGTGATGGCAAAAGAGCGCCGAGTGCTCAGAAGCCGTCTCGGAGAATAGCTAGGACCACGGCGGCGGCCCCAATCGCTCCCGGGACGAGCCACGGAAGGACAGTCGCTACTGTCTCAACGAGGTCGTGCTGGACAGGATAGAACGGGTCGCCCGGTTGGAGAGCGGCGGGCGAGGCAAGCAGGTGACTGAAGACTGCGATGACGACCAGTACCATGATGGCTGTCCCGACCGCGCCAACGATGAACTGGATGATGCGGTCGCCGCTCATATCCAGACCGAACGTATCAGGAGTTAAAACAGTATTGTGAAACAGTTCGATAGGTGTCAGTTATCGTCCTCAAACTGGACTTTCGGTGGAGAGACCTTCTCCCAGACGGAACACTTGATACCCGGACTTCCTGAACGCGTTGCACCTTCCGAGAAACCTGAAACGGATGTGTCCAGTTTGTCTGGGAGACACACAGATGCGACGATGTTCAGACGGATAGCTCCCGACTGTGCGTACGGGGGTACGCTAGCTGCGCATGTTGGGAGATGAGCGTCAAGAAGTAGGTCATTATCGGACGCTGGTCAGTCACTGCGCAACACAAGTCTCCCAGTATGACAGCAAGCGTGTCTTGTAGGAAATCACCTGTAGATTCGCTCAGTTCCAACTAATCAATACAAAAAAAAATATAAAATAAACCCATCAGTTCCTAGCTTAGGCGTTAGATGGCGTTTCCGTGTAGAAAGATTCTGGGACAGTCATCAACGAACGAATCTGTCCAACATCTTCTCTCGGGCCGTCAAATTCAATTGGAACTGATTCTTCGGGATTTTGTTCAATTAATTTTTTAATATACTCTGAGACCAACTCTGCAACAGCGGTCTTCCCATCGTCATGTTGACAATCTAGCACAGTTTGGTTAGCTTTATCTCCGTGGTCAATCCATGCGATTGAAGACTGATTACAGGGAATGTAGTATACTCGCGGGCGTTCTGGAGGACCCGCAATTTCTGGGCCGATGTATACTGAAGTCACAATATCATCGTCAATCAAATCGTAGACAGTTTGTGCAAGTGAACGACTAATTTCGTTTCGCTCAACCATGTGTAATTAACCAATCACAGACTCTATTCAACATTCCGCCTCAGTCGCTGAGATGTCATAATCCGAATTAGCTAATTCACGTACCTGTTGTTACAGTTAATTCAGATACTATCTAGAGAGAATAACGCAGTTGCCATAATGATTACACTCTCTGTATCTTGCACTCCATTCCCATCAGATTCTGAGGATTTTAATAGAGCTAAATATATCAGGAGGTGTCACTCCTCAGACGGTTCTATCCATAGACCGCCGCCACACTTGGAGCACCTCGAACATAATCTCGGAAGTTGAGTGTCGGGTTTGTAGTCAAGCAAATTTTGGGTGATACGTCGTTTCTGCGACTTTGGCGGTTCACTACGGTCTATGTCCCGTTTTTTGGTGCCTTCGTAATTCCAACTCCACTTGAGATTCACATATATGCGAAAGAATTAGGACCACTTCATGTATGGACCGGAGTATGGTCAAATCTTTCGAGGATTTCGTCTCTCAACTGCGGGAGGTCAAGCGGCTCGGTTACGTTGAGACCCATCGTGCAGGGAACACGGGAATCGGCAAGACACTTGAAGACCTGCTTGGTATTGAGGAGAACAACATCCCGGGGCCCGACGCGGCTGGTGTCGAACTGAAATCGACGCGCAGTCACTCAAACAACCTCAATACGTTATTCACTAAAGAGCCTCCACGTGGCCAGCGGCGGTTGTGGAACCAAGACCTCGTACGTAAACTTGGCTACGAGGATGGGAAGGGACGACAGGCACTCAAGGTTACAGTTCGACCGGACATGCCCAACAACCGAGGTTTCTTCCTCACATATGACCACTCATCGGTGGCGGTCTCACACGAAGATTACGGCGTCGTAGCCACTTATCCTCTCGATTTCCTACAGGAGACGTTCGAGGCAAAGATGCCGGAACTCGTGATGGTTATCGCGGACACCAAAGAGGTCGATGAGCGCGAGCACTTCTGGTACAACGAAGCGTATCATCTTGACGGGTTCGACGGTGACGACTTCCTCCAATTAATGCGCGACGGCGTGATTACGCTCGACCTACGGATGCACATCAAAGAGAGTGGTAACATCCGCAATCGAGGAACTGCGTGGCGGATTATGGAAGAGAGCCGACTTGATGAAGCGTTCGAAGAGCGGACGGCCCTCCTTAATGACACTGAGGTTGAGGACATCGACATCACGCCACGCCCGCACGACGACCTACCACCGGAGCAGGATACCCTCGACTAGTTCTGATGAGTCTCGATACTGAGCCGTTTGATATTCCGCCTAACCGACGGTGGTGTCAAAATTCAGTTAGAATAGACTCACGTCCAGAGCAGTAAAGACTCGATAGCATGATTAGAACCAATAGACAACACTCAGGTGTCACTATCGGGAGTGGTGGTTAATTAAAATCCTCAAACGTCTGTTGTTCTCCCAGCGCGCTCCGTATATTATCTACATCTTCAATTGTACCCCAGTCCATGTCGAATGGCGGGTCAACTGGTGAGGGTGAGGAGGAAAGAGTAACGTCAGTTAGCAAACTCTCCGAATTTTGATATAATTCATTTAGTACTGATTTGTCCTTCGCTCTGATTGCAGTACCATTATTTTTGCCGACACGAATCCGTATATCTATTCGAAGTTTTTCAGTTCGAATTAATTTCTCAAAAGCATGTTTATTCCACCCAGAGTAACGCGTCGCAGATTCGTACCAGAAGTACTCTGTGTCCAGATTATTGAGTACGTCCGCTTCAACAAGTACGAGCCCGTTTTGTGCTTTTTGCACCCAGTCTTCTATTTCTAGAGGCGTGTATGTCGCAATAACACCATCCTCTTCATGACATATTCTGAGATTCCCCTTGTCGAAATCATCCAACGAAAGGTAGAGCCCAGTTTTTTTACTGGGTACATCTAGCTTCAGAGTCGTCCGTGCAGACTGCTTCCCACTGCTATTCTCGTATCCATACTTTTGGGCAAGGGCATCACCCCAAAGCCTACGATTCGCTTTTTGTGGGGCCTTCGTACTAATCGTAATAAGTGAACTTGAGTCCGCGCGGTGGGATTTTAGTTCCACATTTGCGATGTCCGGGGCACTATTATTGTTTTCCTCAATACCTAGCAGGTCTTCAAGACTCTTCCCGATACCTGTATTCCCCGAGCGTAATGTCTTGACATACCCAAGCCTCTTGATAGATTTCAACCGAGATAGAAACTCGTCGTAAGGAACGTGCGGCACATCGTAGGACAATCAACAGCAGTGTAAAAGCCTATGGACCAAACAAGTAATACTAGTTGTCTGGCGCAGACATTACGACGATGTTTTCTTTCGCCATGAGGTCACCTGTAACCCCGGAGACGTTTTCAGGCGCATTTGACCACGGGAGAGTCTTGTTCGGAATCTCCCGGGCAAGCATATACTGATGCTCAAACCCAAGGTGCTGGCAGAGTTCCTTGGTGATGAGATGGGTCGGGATGTTGACTCGACTCATCGTGCGGTTTGCGACTACCCACGCGACCGGGTTACCGGGCTTAGTTACGCGTGCGACCTGTTCCATCACGGCGTAGTAGTCGCGGAAGAACTCCATCGCGTCTTCAGCACGACCCTCTTTCTCTCGTAGCGTTTCCAGCGTGGCCGCAAGTGCGGGTGACAACTCCTCCAGCGTGTCGAGGGGTTCGAGCTTGCGATTCTTACCGCCAAGGCCCTCCTTGTCTACCTCTCGCATCTCGTCATATCCACGGCCCCACGCGACGATAGCGGGGTCCTGCGAAAACTGGCCGTAGGCAACTGTAGTTCCGTGGTCACCATACGGAGGAGACGTAATCACGATGTCCGCACTGTTCGTCTTGATGTCTTCTGCAGTGCGAGAATCAGCCAGATAGACTTCCGTGGAGCGGTCATGGTTGACGCGCTGACTATACTCTTTCATCAAGTCAACGTTCTCTTCAACTTTGTTCGCGAAGATACGGTAGACGTTGGGGTCGTGAGTCTCACGGTCTTCTTCGGCCAACCGGTACCGTTTATATTCGCCGTTGCGCTGGAAACTGACCCTTCGAGTCGTCTTCGAGAGGGCTACCCGAAAGAAGCGACCAAGGTCATCCTCGTTGCCGTTGTCCCAATTCGACTCAACCTCGCTGATACGGTTGCGGATAACACAGAGTTCGAGAAGGTGTGGTTGGGGGAACCAACCATCACGAACCTCTGGCTCTCGGATGTCGTCGAACGCCCCTCCGTCTTCGTACCGTTCGCGCGTACGCCGGAGGTCAGCGGCAAGGTCTTCCATTACCTTGTCTCGGAAGTCCATCATCTGGTCCACGTCGAGAGGACACGACTTTGCCCGGGTCAGCAGGGTGGCGAGCGGATTGATGTCATTAGCTTTTGTGTTCAAGTCAGCGAGTCGTCCTTCGACTGTCGTCGTTCCTGAGCCTGAGAACGGGTCGTACACAAGGTCACCGGCCTCGATGACGCCTTTGTGCTTGTAGTAACTGAGCAGAGCACGGACAATTTGGGGGACCATCCGCGCCGGGTAGGGATGCAAGCCGTGGGTATACTCCTGTGTGTCGTACCCGTCAAATGTCCAGTCAACGTCTTCGAGGTCGGTCACACTATCGAGGTCGTCGTGAACGTGCGAGGATGAGCCGAGTGTTGCTTGATGATGGTCCTTCGTCATTCAAATACTCTCTATTTGTCCAGTTGCTTATTTGCAGGGCGTATTAGTTTCGTACGGTTCGCCAAGGGGCTTCTCTCTTGCTGATACGAACAGCACCTACATAGGAGCACTCATGTTGACTGGAATCTCCTCGCCGGGTTCAACGAAACGAAGAGGAAGCCGAGAACCTGTAGAAGAAGCCACCACAGATGAACGACACACGATAGCCTCGGGAATCATGCGAGCCTGCGTGTGCCCTGCTCTAGTTACTAACAGGGTCATCAAGTCCTGCGTTAACTTGAGCCCGCATCGAGAGATTTAGATGCAATTCCGCTTTTTCACCAGCCCTCCATGTCTTCGACTGTTCGTTATCTCGCTCAAGATAACCCATCTTCTCCATCTCCCGACAGACGCGACGCACGGTATGTCTGCGGCTCTCTGGAATGTCAAGGTCGCTTATTTTGAACTCGCCTTCGTCAACTAATCGTTTTATGATGGTTGACCAGATGTCATCGCGAGCCGTTCGGGTCATGGTTGAGTGGATGTGAGCCCCATGAATAACATTATTGGTCAGGTATTGATGGGAGCGAGCCATATCTGTCCTCATTTTAGCGCGAGATGAGAAACCTTATAATATATGCCTTCTTTTTGAGAAACGTGACCATATATGAGTAGTAAAGAAGAAAACCCAACCTCCGTAGACACCAGCGCCCTCCCTAACGATAACGATGATACGGCCAAATCCGAAGACTTGCCAGACTCTGAACTGCAAGAGTCCAGCGAGACGGACGAGACCGCCATCGACAAAGGACCGTATGGTGTTGTCGCTATTCTCTCTCTGGACGGCAACATCCTGCGCTCGCTAGGCATCAATCCCGACCACGTGACCGAGATTCGCTACCGGCCATACAACGGTGCTATCCTCGTTGAGCCGGTGACCGCTTAGGAGGCCCAAAGCGTGTCAAGAAAAGTCCCCGTCCAATCCTACGTTCTCACTGAATGTCGAGAGCGATGGCGGGATATAGCAGATGAGATGGGCATGAGTGAGAGCCAGTTCGTGCAAGCGATGGTTGAGGCTGGCTTAAAGAAATTCACGCGCGAGGTGGAGCCCGATATGACCCGGGACGAACTCCGCCGCGAGCGTAACGAATTGTACACCGAGTTACGCGAGGAGCGCGAGGCGAAACACCGTCTCGAAGAGAAGTCCATGACCAGCGAGCGCGAGGTCGTAATCGAATACGTCGAGGACAACCCCGGTTGCACTTACAAAAACATCGCGGACCATCTCGCTCAGACAGCACCGTCGCGGACAACCAACGTACTGGAGAAAACCGAGGGAAGCGACCTCACAGTGGACGAGGATGGCCGGTGGTTCACGCGATGATTGAAACGAACTACAACTACGAGTCCGGGTATCATGAAGGGTCGTTCGTCGAACAGGACGCTCTCGCGTACCTCGGCGTGTACAAGCGTATCGAGGACGTGTCCGACCTGTACTACCTCGGAAACTTCGAAACCGACGTGGACGCGGACGCCGCATGGGAGGATTTCTGTGATAAAAAACTCGCTAACAGCACCACACACACCCGAGAAACAGTGTACGGTGGGGCCTACCGTCGTTGGTGTGAATACTGCGACCGACACGGTATCCACCCGGCACTCGCTGACCCTGCCAACATCGAGAAATGGCTTGCCCACGAGATAGAGGCCCATAACAGCACGATGAAGGCGGCTCACGACCTCCAGTTCCGACCGATATTTCGCTGGTATCGATGGATGGCGTGGAATTCCGACTGGCCTCACCGCTACCAGCCGACGATTATGGCCGTCCTGCTGGGCGGCGTGACGTACGACATCTGGCAGACCCGGCTCTTTGACCGCAAGAACATACCAACAAACGATGACTAAGAATCCAGAAGACGAAGTAATGGAGACGTTCGGGACGACGAGCGACCCGTTGGAAACATACAACGAGGATATGAAGAGTATCGACGCGGACTGGTACGACCGTTTCCTCGAAAAACGGGTTCCTAAGAAAGGCATCGCTGACTCGTTCGCGAAGAAATACGAGGAAGCGTTCGCGCTGTGGACTGAGTTCATGGCGCGAGCGTATCCCGACCGCGAGCCGACGCTCGCGAGCCATCACCACGTCGAGAAGTGGATTGAAGGCATGACCGAGCGGATGAACGGGGACTCGGCGCGAGCGCGTGTAAATCGGGTAGCTGAGGTGTATGAGTGGATGCAGGAGGATAACAGGTTCCCCCACCCTAAAGAGTATGACCCGTACCAGTTGGCGAAGAAAAACAACAAGGGGCCGCTGAAAAGCACCGCCCCACGTGAATTCCCGCAACTCAACCTCGACGATGTTCGCGAGCAGGTTCACGGAATCAAGCACGTTGGCGAGCGGGCAGTAACAGTGTTCGGCATGAAAACGGGGGCGCGACCGGGGGAGATTGCGAATCTTCGGTTAGAGGACATACACATCACGAACGTGGACGTGCTGAATCACTTTGACGGGTGCGAGGGGCAGGACCACGGTCAGATGGGGTCACACGACCAACTCAACGAGCGACCCAACGCCGTGTTCATCGACACGAAGAAGAACCGACCGGGAAACCTCGATGAAAACCTGCCGGGGAACAAGCGGAAGAATCCGACTGTCATCCCGCTCGACGATGAGACGCGCCGCGTCCTCATCGACTGGTTGCTAATTCGGCCCGATAATGGCTCGCCGTACGTGTTCTTGACGCAGAAAGGCGGCCAGATGAAACCGTCGAGTCTCCAGTACGTGTGGCGAAAGAACTGGTGGCCCGAGTACGAGGTCACGAACGATGGCGAGATGCGGTCGATTACACCGCACTACGCACGCCACTGGTTTTCGTCGTGGTTTAGATTACAGGCCCGGATGCCTGAACCGTGGGTACAGTACATGCGCGGAGACGTGCAGTCATCGGAAATCGATAATACTCGCGATGCGTTCCATCGGTATATCCACATGTACTACGAGCAAATTGAGGACGAATACCGCGATGAAGTGTTCTCGCTCGGACTCTGACTGGCTCGACGGTTGCGCACATCTGGTGCCAGACGGCGGTTTTTCACAATATACTGTCAGTTGTTCCGGGAGCTTGCGCAATCCGCCCGATAGCGTCGGGTATCCGTGATTTTGAGTATAAGAAGGGTATTTAAATGGGAGTCACTCAGAACCCTCATCCCCGCGCCGTCTGTCGTTTTCCGTGATTTGTCTTTGTTCCACCTTGTTCAGCTCGATCAGCAGCCGGAAGATCGCTTTCACGAGGTTGGCGTCGACGTCGAACCGCTCGGCGTTCTCGCCTGCGCGCTCCATGACGCGCTCCTCTTGGCCCTCGTCGGTCGTCGGGAGGTCGCGCTCCTCCTTCACGGCCGCCACGGTGTCCGCGACGTACGTCCGGCGGGCGATCAGTTCGACGATCTCTCGGTCGATGTCTTCGATCTCGTGTCGCAGTTCGTCGAGGCTTCGGTCCTCAGAGTTCGGTGTGTCACTCATTGGTAGTGGGATCGGTCGATGGTGTGCTCACTCGACGGCCGCGCCGTCGTTACTCGTGGTCGTCCGCCGCAGCGTTCCGGGGCGCTCGCCCCACGCGTCGGCGAGCGCGTCGAGGTCGGTCGCCGGGTCGGTCGGGTCCGCGACGGCGACGACGCTCGGCCCGGTGCCCGACAGCGACACCCCGGTCGCGCGCGGCATCGCCTCGACCGCGGGATCGGCGTCGAACCCGAGCGCGGCCGAAAAGGCGAGGCCGTTGACGGTCATCGCCTCGGCGTACCGGCCGTCCAGCGCGAGGTCGGCCACGAGGTCCGCCATCGGCGCCACCGCCTCGCAGCGGGCCACGTCCGCGTCCGCGCTGTAGGCGCGCTCGGGCGGGGTCCACACGAGCACGTCCCAGTCGACGGCCTCGCGCGACCGGAGCTCGTCGCCAGCGTTGTCGGTGACGGTCACGCCGCCGAGCATCGAGGCGGTCGCGTCGTCGAACGCACCGGTGACGGTCACGCCCGCCTCGCGGGCCGCGCGCACGCCCAGCCGGCAGGCCTCCAGCCGGGTGACGTCGGCGGCCGGGTCCGGGTCGCCGCCGGCGCCGTCGCCGCCGTCCCCCACGCGCAGGCCCAGCGCGTCGCAGGTCGCGAGCACAGTAGCGTTCGCGGCCGCGCTGGAGCTTTTCAGTCCGGCCGCGAGGGGCACGTCGCTGTCGGTCCGAACGGTGCCGCCCTCGCCGTCGCCCCACCGCTCGGTCGCGAGCGCGACGCAGCGCTCGATCAGGGCGGAGTCCGCGTCGGGGTCCTCGGCGATGGTCCCGTCGACGCCCTCGGCCGCCGGGTCGAGCGCGACGCTGGCCCGGGTCTCGACGTCGATGCCGAAGGCTGCACCGGTGCCCGTCGCGAGCGCGTTCAACACGGTGCCGGCGCCGAGCGCCGCGGCCCGTCCCTCCATGCACTCACGGCTCGCGAGCGCGGACAAAGAGGTAGCGATCACGGCGAGACTCTCGGCGGCGCGGCCGGCGGCGTAGCACGCGGGGACGACGGCGCGGCACGGGGGGCCGGGGCGGCTCGGCTCAGACCGGCTCCGCGCGCCGCACCGCGGCGTCGACCTCGTACCAGTCCACGTCGGCCGGGACGTTCGTCTCCCGACTCCGGAACGTGATCGAGACGTCGAATCGGCGGACCCCGTCGCCGAACCGGTTTCCGGACGGGAACCGCTCCGTGTCGTACGCGAAGCCGGCCGAGTCGCGCTCGGCCGAATTCGGGCGCGTCGCGTACGCATCGGCGCGGAACTCGACCGTACCGTACGTGAACCGCCCCCGGTTCTCGACGGTGAGCCGAGCGTCGACGGTCGTCTCGTACCCCTCGTCGGCCACGTCGAGCACCTCGGCGTTCGCGACGACCAGCCCCGAGCCGTCCGGACCGACGGCGTCGGGGACTGAATCGTCGTCGACCTGGTCGGTGCCCTCTCGGTCGGGTTCGGACCGGTCGGCGGTCGAGCCGTCACTGTCGGTCCCCTCGTCCGTTCCCGTCTCGGCGTCGCTCTCGGACTCACCCCCGTCCGCGCCGGCGTCCGGCTCCGCGACCCCGTCCCCGCCGTCCCCCGACTCCACGAGACAGCCGGCGAGCAGGCCGGGGACGGAAGCGGCGAGCAACCGCCGCCGAGAGAGCGATCGCCTCACGGCTCCCTCCTCGCCGCCGCCCGAGGGTGCGGTGGGTCTCGGTCCCGCATCGGTCACCCCGTCACCGACCCGAGCGCGCCGGACGCCGCGCCGACGACGGCGGCGACGACCGCGGTCGTGAGCACCGGTCCGAGCGCGTCGG
>NZ_NHPE01000065.1:0-18874 GCF_002252895.1 Halorubrum sp. Eb13
ATCAGAACGCGAAGCGTTCTGATGACGACGTAAGCACTGGAGGGAGTGAGCGAAGCGAACGACCGAAGTGCGTGGTTCGAGACGCCGGAGGCGTCTCGTCATCGCCGGAAATCAGAGATTTCCGGCTAGCAGTCAGAACGCAGAGCGTTCTGACGACATCACGAAAGGCGCTCCGCGCCTTTCGAACGACAACGAGCGTGCGCCGTCCTCGCGGCTGGGGCTTTGGAGGTGTTCACCGTTGATCCAGTATCAACCGTGTACCGCCGAGTGGCTGAGGATTTCGAGGTCTTCACCACGGCACCCGTAGCTTCCATTTATAAGCGATCGACTAAAACCTCTCAGTCGACCGCTCCACTGTCAACTACCTCCTATCGCTCGATTCCGCCCTGCTCTTTGATCCGCATGATGTGCCGGACGTTCAGGTAGATCTCCTCCGGGGAGGTCTGCTCTTCCGAATCGTACAGGTCCGACACGCGGTAGAGGATCGCCGAGAGCTGCTTGCTCTCTGAGCTGTCGCCGCGTACGTCGGCCGCGACCTCGCGGAGGAACGCGCGGACCTCGTCGTCGTCGGGGAACGCCTCGTCCGCCGCGTCGACGACCGGGTCGACGCCGGCGGCGTCGAGGGGGTCGGCGGGGTCGCCGCCCGTCGCGTCCCGTTCCCCGTCGCCGTCTGACTCGCTCCGTTCCCCGCTCATCGCCCTTCGCTCACCCCGCGTCGGCGCACGACGCCGGCGTTGTTCGCGACGTTCTCCACGATCACGCGGAACGCGTCGGCGGTCTCGCCCTCGCCGAGTACCACCGGCTCGCCCTCGTCGCCCCCGGTCCGGACCGCGGGGTCGAGCGGGACGCCGCCTAGGAAGGGGAGCTCGTGCTCCTGCGCCAGCGCCTTCCCGCCGCCGGAGCCGAAGATCTCGTGGAAGCCCCCGCAGTCGGGACAGCGGAACCCGGCCATGTTCTCGGCGATTCCGAGCACGTTCGTGTCGTGTTTGCCGAACATCCGGAGGCCTTTCACCGCGTCGTCGAGCGCGACCTCCTGCGGCGTCGTGACGATCACGGCGCCCGTCAGCGGGAGCGTCTGGAGGATGGTGAGCTGGGTGTCGCCCGTCCCCGGCGGCAGGTCCAACACGACGTAGTCCAGATCGCCCCACTCCACGTCCTCGACGAGCTGGGTGATGATCTTGTGGACCATCGGCCCGCGCCAGATGACGGGGTCGTCCTCGCCGGTGAGGAAGTCCATGCTCATCAGCTTCACGCCGAAGCGCTCGGGCGGAACGATCGTCTCCCCGTCGGTCTGCGGGCGCTCCTCGGCCGACACCATCCGCGGGACGTTCGGCCCGTACACGTCGGCGTCGAAGAGCCCGACGCGCGCGCCGAGCTCCGAGAGCCCCGCGGCGACGTTCACGGCCATCGTCGACTTGCCGACGCCGCCCTTCCCGGAGGCGACCGCGATCACGTTCTTCACGCCCGGAAGAACCTGCTCGTCCGCGTCCAGTTCGTCCGGGATCGACGCCGAAAGATCCACCTCGAACCCCGTGTCGGCGAGCGCGTCCCGGACGTCCTCGGCGATCGCCGACTCATGCGGCGAGAAGGGAGCGCCGAGCGCCAGCGACACGTGGACCGTGCCGCCGGTCCCGTCCGCCTCGGTCTCGACAGCCACGTCGTTCACGAGACCGAGCGAGACGATGTCGTCCCCGAGGTCGGGGTCCTCCACGCCCGCGAGCCGCTCCCGCACGTCCGCTTCGTTCATGCCCGGAGGGAGGGCGGTGGGGCGAATAAGGGTTCTGTCACCCGATCAGTCGACCCGCGTGCCGGCGTCCTCGCCGCGCAGAAACGGCGACAGCCCGTCGGCGCCGAACACGTACGCCGGCGCGTCGAGCGCCAAGAGCTCCCGCACCTTCGCCGCCATACCTCCGGAGACGTCGGTCGCGTCGCTCGCCCCGAGCGCGTCGGCGACCGCCTCGAAGGAGTCGATCGCGGGGATCACGTCGCCGTCGTCGTCGAGGACGCCCGGAACGGTCGAGCAGACGCCGACCCGTCGCGCGCCGAGCCCCGAAGCGAGCTCGACCACCAGCTCGTCGCCGGAGACGACGGTGACCCCCTCACCGGCGGTCGCGACGCCGTCGCCGTGAAGCACCGGGACGAACCCCTCGCCGAGCAGCGTCGCGGTCGAGCCGAGCGGCAGGTCGAGGTCGCCCTCGACCCCCTCTGGGCGGGCCGAGAGCGACAGCGGGTGGACCGGCACCGCGGGCACGTCGCGGTCGCGGAGCCGGTCGAGGACCGCCCCGTTTAGCGTCTTCATCGCGCCGTGGACTTCGGCCACCGCCGCCGGATCGCGGGTCCCCTCGCTCGTCGACACGCCGTGCTCGCTGGCGCGGTGGTGGCCGAAGCTCCCGCCGCCGTGGACGACGACGAGCCGGTCGACCGCCCCGTCGGCGAGGGCGTCGGCGACCGCGTCGCAGGCGGCCGCGAGCGCGTCGTCGTCGAGCGTCTCGGGCCGGTCCTTCTCAGTGATCAGGCTCCCGCCCAGCTTGAGCACGACGGGAGGCGCGGCGCCGTCGGAGACGCCGGCGGCGACGTCTCTTCCGTCCGCCTCGGTCGCCTCGCGGTCTGCGGTCACGGCTCCACCACACGAACGCCCTCGGTCGCCAACTCCGCGCGGAACGCGTCCTCGCAGCCCTGCGTGAACGAGAGCGCCGTCTCGGTAGCGTCGCTCTCGTCGAGCGCGACGATGCAGCCGCCGCCGCCCGCGCCCGTGAGCTTCGCCCCGTGCGCGCCCGCGTTCCGGGCGGCCCACACCATCGAGTCGAGCGACCGCGCCGAGACGCCGAGCGCGGAGAGCAGGCCGTGATTGAAGTCCATCAGCTCGCCGAGCTCCGCGAGCAGCTCCGCCGGCGGCTCGGCGTCGCCGGTCGGCTCCGAGCCGGAGCCGGGCGCGCCCTCGGCGACGGCGTCTGCCAGTAGCGCCTCACCGGTCCGGACGACGTCGCCGATCGACTCGACGGTGTCGGCGGCGAAGCCGTACTCCTCGCGGAGCTCGCCGACGCCGGCCACGAGCTCGCCGGTGTCGCCGGCGCCGCCGTCGAAGCCGACGACGAACGGGAGGTTCGGCGCCTCGATCGGCTCGCAGTCGTCGCCCTCGACGCGGACCGCGCCGCCCATCGTCGAGCAAAAGGTGTCGGCGCGGGAGGCCTGCCCGTCCTGCACCTCGTGCTCGGCGCGGTACGCGCGGTCGGCCAGCTCGCGGCGGTCGATCGGCTCCCCGAGCGCCCGCGTCGCGGCGTCGATGCCGGCGACGACGACGGCCGCGGAGGAGCCGAGCCCCGCCCCGAGCGGGATGTCGCTCTCGACCGTGATGTCGAAGCCGGCGTCCGGCGCGTCGGCCGCGTCCCGGGCCTGCCGCACCGCGGCGTCGACGTACCCCATCGCGGCCTCGACCAGCGGCGTCGGCACGTCGACGTCGGGGTGGTCGCCGGTGCCGCCGGAGTACTCCACCGTGAACCCGTTTAGCGAGAGGTCCTCGGCCTCGACGCGGACGTGGTCGTCCGACCGCGGTTCGGCGGTCACCGCGGCGCGTCGCTCGATCGCGGCCGGCACGGCCGGCTCGCCGTAGACGACGGCGTGTTCGCCGAAGAGGTACACCTTCCCCGGCGCTTCACAGACGGTCATACGAATCCCCTCTCTCCGGGGGCATACAGGCGTTGCGTTTGTCGGGTCGGCGTCCGGGCCCGCGGAGGCGAGACGGCGGGAGCCCCCTCCCGCCAGCTTTTCAGCATCGGCCCCCGTCGCGTTCGTCATGGCGCAGATACCGTCGCTGCTCGCGCGGTCGGTCACGAACTTCGTCGACGGCGTGGCCGTCGCGATTCCGCGGCTGCTGTCGGGACTGATCTTCCTCGCGCTGGCGTACGCGACGGTGCGGGTCGTCCTCTCGCTCGTCCGGACCTCGATCGATCGGATCTACGTCGGTGACCGCGAGCTCGTCGGCGACCTCATCACCACGCTCGTGGCGGTCTTCCTATGGTTCGGCGTCGCGCTGACGTTCCTGAAGGTCGTCGGCATGGGGGATATCGCGGCGAGCCTCGGCACCGCCGTCGGCTTCATCGCGCTCGGCGTCTCCTACGCGCTCTCCGAGATGATCGAGGACACCGTCGCCGGCGTCTATCTCCTCCGCGACCCCGACTTCAACGTGGGATACCGCGTCGAAGCGAAGGGCGTGGCCGGAACGGTCGCGGCCATCGAGCTCCGGAAGACCCGGATCGACACGGACGACGGTGACCGGATCGTGATGGCCAACCGGGAGATAGAGCCGCGCTGGACCCACGACGTGCCCGACGGGGAGCAGTAGTTTCGCGGTCCGGGCGAAGGATATTCACCCAATACTTATCAATTCTGTCTGAGATATCTGCGGTATGTCATCCCAAGTAGATGCGAGCGCCGAGGAAACGGTCGACGGAGACACGACACTCGCCGCGCTTTCGCACGCGTCGGCGCTGGTCGCCTCGTTCTTGGGGCCGCTGCTGTTCTTAGTGCTCGCGGACGACGACGACGAACTCGTCAAGCAGAACGCGAAGAACTCGCTCAACTTCCAGATCGTCGTCTTCATCGCGATGATCGTCTCGGGGCTGTTGACGGTCGTGCTCGTCGGCTTCCTGCTCCTCCCGTTGATCGGACTGCTCGACCTCGTGTTGGTCGTTATGGCCACGCTGAAGGCCAACGAAGGGCAGGTGTACTCGTACCCGTACACGCCGAACATCGTCTGAGGACCGCGGAACCCCTCTTTTACCGCGATAGCAACGGAGAAAGCGACGGCTCTGCGCTTTCGAAACGTCTTAAAAGTCGAACTCGACGTCGAAGACCGGTTACAGCTCGTCCTCGAAGTCGTCGAGGGCGAAGACGGTGTCGGCGCCGCGGCGGTCGAGCGTCTCGTTGGCGAGCAGCCAATAGACGACCGACAGCGCGCGTCGACCCTTGTTGTTCGTCGGGATGACGAGGTCGACGTTCGACAGCTGGTTGTTGGAGTCGCACATCGCGATGACCGGGATGCCGACGGTGATGGCCTCCTTGACGGCCTGCGCGTCGCCGATCGGGTCGGTCACCACGACGACGTCCGGTTCGATGTAGCCGGCGTAGTCGGGGTTCGTCAGCGTGCCGGGGATGAAGCGTCCCGTGCGGGCGCGGGCGCCGATGGCGTCCGCGAACTTCTCGGCCGGGAACCGGCCGTACTGCCGCGAGGACGTGACGAGGATCTGCTCCGGGTCGTAGTTGGAGAGGAAGTCCGCCGCGGTGCGGATCCGTTGGTCCGTCGTGCTCACGTCGAGCACGTACAACCCGTCGTCGCGGACGCGGTGGATGAACCGCTCCATGTCCTTCGTCTTCTGCTGGGTCCCGATGTGGACACCGGCGGAGAGGTAGTCCTCGACGGGGATCAGCAGGTCGACGTCGTCGTCGGGCATGACGTCGTCGTCGAACGGGGAGGCCTCCTCCTCGTCCGCCTCGTCGCCCTCGTCGGTCTCGGCGTCGGCGGGTGCCCCGTCGGCAGCCGCGTCGGCGGTCGGTTCCTCGGTCGTGTCGGCCTCCTCCTCGACCGCCGCGTCGACCGCCTCGGTCTCCGCGTCGTCGTCGAGTTCGACCGCGTCGTTGTCTTCGCTCATGCGTGGTGTGGGCCCGTCATACCGCGTCGTCCGCGATGCGGACCAGTTCGTTCAGCTTGGCGGTTCGCTCGCCGCCGACCGTGCCGGTCTTGATGAACCCGGCGTCGGTCGCCACGGCGAGGTGTGCGATGGTCGTGTCTTCCGTCTCGCCCGAGCGGTGGGAGATGACGGTCTCGTACCCGTTGCGGGCGGCGAGCTCGACCGCGTCGAACGCGTCCGACAGCGTCCCGATCTGGTTCGGCTTGATCAGGATGCTGTTGGCCGCGCCCGCGTCGATCCCCTCCTGGAGGCGCTCGACGTTGGTGACGAACAGGTCGTCGCCGCAGATCAGCGTCCGGTCGCCGACCCGGTCGGTCAGCTCCGCGAACGCCTCGTAGTCGTTCTCGTCGAGGGGGTCCTCGACGTACGCGAGGTCGTACTCGTCGACGAGGCCGGCGACGTACTCGACCTGCTCGTCGGTCGACTTGGTCTCGTCGCCGTACACGTACGCCTCGGAGTCGTCGTCGTACAGCTCGGCGGCGGCCATGTCGAGGCCGAAGCGGATCTCGAAGCCCACCTCGTCCTCGACCAGTTCGACCGCCTCTTCGACGACCTCGAACGCCTCCGCGTCCGAGATCGGGGGCGCCCACGCGCCCTCGTCGCCCTTCGCCGCGGGCACGCCGCGCTCGTCGAGCACGTCCGCGACCGCCGCGTGGACCGCGGCGTTCGCGAAGACGGCCTCCGAGACGCTCGGCGCGCCGACGGGGGCCGCGAGGAACTCCTGGATGTGGGTCGCCTCCTTGGCGTGCTCCCCGCCGCCGACGACGTTGCCGAGCGGGACCGGGAAGTTGCCGCCGCGGAACGCGCCCCCGAGGTGCTGGTACAGCGGCGCACCGAGCACGTCGGCGGCGGCCTTCGCGGTCGCCATCGAGATCGCGACGGCGCTGTTGGCGCCGATCGCGGAGAAGTCGTCCGTGCCGTCGGCCGCGCGGAGCGCGGCGTCGACGGCGCGCTGGTCGCCCGCGTACAGCCCCTCGAGACGGGGGACAGCGTGTTCGCGGGCCTTCGCGATCGACTCGCTCGCGGGGAGCTCGATCGCCTCGTACTCGCCGGTGGACGCCCCGCTGGGCGCCGCGCCGCGGCCGAAGCCGCCGGACTCGGTGAGCACGTCGGCCTCGACCGTGGCGTTCCCGCGGGAGTCGAGCACGCGACGCAGCGAGACGCTGGTGATGCGGGTCATCAGTTGGACTCCCTCCGGACCGTGAACGGGAGCACGCCCGCGTCGTACTCCTCCGCGGCGACGAGGATGGGCTCCGTCTGGTCCGTGTCGATCAGCACGGGCGCCCCGTACGACACCTGCAGCGCTCGCGCGCCGAGGATGCGTGCCTTCTCGTATCGATTGTATCGCTGTGTTGACATTGTTACTGGTACGGGGAGACGACGTCGACGAGGTCGCGATGGCTGACCATCATCCGGCGGCAGCAGTGCCGGTCGACCCCGAGCTCGTCGAGCACGTCGCCCGGGTCCTCTTCGCCCTCGCGGGCGCGCTCCTTGAACTCCTCCCAGTGTTCACCGATGACGTTGCCGCACGTGAAACACCGGACGGGAATCATCATGACTGGATCACCTCAGCGGTAGGACTTCTGGTAGCGGGCACGCGCGCCGGGTCCGCCCCACTTCTTGGGTTCGGACTGGCGCACGTCGTTGACCAGCAGCGTGCGGTCGAAGCTCATGTACGCGTCGCGCAGCTCGGCGTCGCCGAGGTGCTGGACGAGACCGCGCGCGATGGCGGTCCGCGTCGCGTCGGCCTGGCCGCTGAAGCCGCCGCCCTCGACGTTGATGTCGATGTCGACGCCGTCGCGGAGCTCCTCGCCCGCGATGCGGAACGGCTCCAGCATCTTGAGCCGCGCCTGTTCCGGTTCCACCAGCTCGACTGGCTGGGAGTTGATGCGAACGCGACCCTCGCCGTCGCGCACGGTGGCGCGGGCGACGGCCGTCTTCTTCTTGCCTGAGGTGTTAGTTACCATGTGACGTTGGCTCCCAGAGACTCGGAGATCTCCCCGAGCGTCGTGAACTTGATGTTCGAGAGGCGGTCGAGCGAGGTGCCGTCGAGGACGACGGTCTCGGCGTCCTCGTCGCGCTCGTAGGGGTTGCCCACGTAGACGCGGACGTTCGAGAACGCCTCGCGGCCGTCCTCCGTCTTGTACGGCAGCATGCCGCGGATGGCGCGCTTGAAGATCCGGTCGGGGCGCTTGGGGTAGTACGGCCCGCTGTCGGAGCCGAGCTCCGCGCGGGTGTGGTACGTCTCCATCGTCGCCTCTTCGTTGCCGGTGATGACCGCGTGTTCGGCGTTGACGACGGCGACCGTCTCGCCGTCGAGGACGCGCTGGGCGACCTTCGACGAGACGCGGCCGAGGATGCAGTCGCGGGCGTCGACGACGACGTCCGCGTCTATCTTCGCGAGACTCATCGGATCACCCGGACGTCGCTCCCTTCGGGGTTCTGTTGTACGAACTGTTCTAGCGACACCGCTTCGCCGGCCTGATCGATCTTCGTGCGGGCGGTGCCCGAGAAGTCGACGGCGGCGACGGTGACGTTCTTTTCGAGCACACCGCTGCCCAGCACCTTGCCGGGGACGACGACCGTCTCGTCTTCCTGAGCGTACCGTTCGATGCGGCCCAGGTTGACCTCAGCGTGCGTGCGCCGTGGCTTCTCCAGTCGGTCGGCGACGTCCTGCCACACGTTGGCACCGGAGTCGCGCGAGACCGACTTCAGATCGGCGATGAGGTTCTGTAGTTTCGGATTCGTCTTGCTACTCATAGCTGTCCCTCCTGAAGTGGAGAGTTAGTGAAAACGGAGTGCAGGGAGCAGGATTTGAACCTGCGGACCTCTACAGGACAGCGCCCTGAACGCTGCGCCGTTGGCCTGACTTGGCTATCCCTGCGTGCACTCCTGCGTAACCCGGCTCCCTTCAAACCACTTTCGGTCCCGCCGTCGGAACGACCCGACTCGAGTCCGAGGCGATCCGACGCGGCGTCGGATCGGGCAGCGGCGCCGCGGCTCCGTGCAGGGGCGAGCGCCGGCCGCGTGGTCTGAAGGTCCGTCATTACGTTAGACCGCGACTTTCGTCTGTAGTTCGTCCGCGCGCTCCTCGATGGAGTCGATCGCGCGGAGCAGCAGTTCCTCGACGCTGAACGACCCGTCCGTCTCGATGTGGAAGACGAACGCGCCGGGGACGTCCTCGATCGCGACCTCCTTGCCGGGGAACCGCTCCGAGAGGTCGTTGTCGAACTCGTCGGTGAGCTCTATCGAACCGTCGGGCGCCTCGATGACGCCGCGGAGGATCCGCGGCTCGTCGTCGTCGAACTCGCCGAGGTCGCCCTCGACCGAGACGCGCTGGAGGTGGCGGTAGCCGACGGAGACGCCGCCCTGGTGTTTGGCGTGCTCCTTGCCGGTGTTCAGCACCGCGTCCGCCTCGAACTCCAGCCGCTGTCCCTCCTTCAGCTCGATGATCGGCACGTTCTCGTCGGCGACTCCGACGAGCGGGTCCGCGCTCTCGATGTCGCCGGAGTACGCCGTCCCCGGTCCCTCGACGTCGAGCGCGAGGGTGACCTCGTCGCCGACCTCGAAGTCGTCGAGCGGCGTCGTCAGGGGCACCAGCCCCAGCCGAAGCCCGATCATCTCGTCGAACATGACGGAGGAGTTCTCGACGAACCGGACGGTGTCGATCGAGAACGTCGGGACGTCGGCGATCATCGCGCGGCGGATGCCGTTCGCGAACGCCGGGGTGAGCCCGCGGATAAGCACCCGCGCGCTGCGTTCGTCCCGTTCGACGTACTGAACGTCGAAGTCGTCTTCCGTCATGTCAGACTCGCTTGTTCTTTGGCGCCTTCGTCCCGTCGTGCGGGATGGGCGTGACGTCCTCGATCCGGCCGATCTCGACGCCCGCTCGCGAGAGCGCGCGGATCGTCGCCTGCGCACCGGGACCGGTGGACTTGTTGAGGTTGCCGCCGGGGCCGCGCACGCGAACGTGCACGCCCTCCAAGCCGGCGTCCTTGACGCGCTCGGCGACGACCTCCGCCATCTGCATGGCGGCGTACGGCGACGCCTCGTCGCGGTTCTGCTTCACCACGGTGCCGCCGGACGACTTGGCGATCGTCTCGGCGCCCGTCTCGTCGGTGACCGTGATGAGCGTGTTGTTGAACGACGCGTACACGTGGGCGATGCCCCACTTTCCGTCCTCGGATTCACTCATGGTTGGTTACTCCTGTGACTCCGCGCGCTCGGGGTGGAGATCGTCCGCGAGCGGGCTCGTCTCGTCGAAGGCGATGGCGCCTTCGTCGTCCACGTCGACCTTCACCGAGGGACGCGTGACGCGAGCGCCGTTGACGGTGATGTGGCCGTGGACGATGAACTGGCGGGCCTGCTGCGTCGAGGACGCGAACCCCTGCCGGTAGGCGACCGTCTGGAGACGGCGCTCGAGCAGGTCGGTCACGTCCAGCGAGAGGACCGCGGAGATGTCGTCGTTGTCGCTGAGGATACCGATGCGGCGGAGTCGCGCAACGAACTCCGCACCGGCATCCTGGGCGACGTCGACGTCACCCTGGGCCTCGCCGAGCAGGCGACGCGCCTCGCGTCGCATGCTGCGCAGCTCGGACTGGGCGCGCCAGAACTCCTCTTTGTTCTTCAGGCCGTACCGCGAGAGGAGGTCGGACTCCTCGGCGATGCGCTCGCCCTGGTACGGATGATTCGGCGTCTCGTAGCCCTTCGTGTTCTTACCGGTGCTCATTCCTCGTCACCCGCTTCGTCTTCCGCCATCTCCTCGCGGATCTCCTCGACGTTGACGCCGATGGTGCCCTCGGACCGACCCGTGGACTTCGTGCGCTGGCCGCGTACCTTCTGGCCGCGCTTGTGGCGAACGCCCTTGTACGATTCGATGACTTTCATCCGGTTGATGTCGTGACGGCGCTTCTCCTGGACGTCGGTGCCGACCAGGTGCGTCGTCTCTCCGGAGTAGAAGTCGTTCTGTCTATTCGTCATCCACGACGGGACGTGGTCTTCGAGGTTCTCGGCGATGTCGACCACCGCGTCGATGTCGCCCTCGTCGAGGAGACCGAACGTGGCGTTGCGATCCACGTCGGCCTTCTCGGCGACCAGCCGCGCCGTGCGCGTGCCGATGCCGTCGAGTTCGGACAGGCTTCGCTCGACCGTCTTCGTCCCGTCGAGGTCCGCGCCCCCGATCCGGACGAAGTACTGGAGGTCTTCCTCCTCCTCCGGCGAGTCGTCCTGTGATTCTTCCGTGCTCATGTGTTGGTTGTGGTGAGCCCTACCGGCGCGAATCCGGCGGTGCTCGGTCCGTTCGAGCGTTGCGGCGGGGATTCGAACCCCGGAGGCAGTGACGCCACAGAGTTAGCAACCCTGCGCCTTGGGCCAGGCTTGGCTACCGCAACTCGCGTCGTATCGTCGCCCTCGTGGACTCGGGACCCGGCGCCCCTGCAGTTCGTGCATCCGTACGGTCCCGCTTTCGCTACTTAAACATCACGGAAGGGCGGAGCGAATGCGCCCGGTTCGCACGGGTGTGAGAGGGTATCACGGTGGAACGGGGAGTCGCCGAGTCTGTCGCGGTCGGGCGGCTCCTTCCGGTCGCGACCGTGCGGCACCGTCCGGTGGAGATTGTGCGGCACCGTCCGGTGGAGATTGTGCGGCACCGTCCGGTCGCGACCGTGCGGCACCGTCCGGTGGAGGTCGTCGACCGCGCGCCCCGGGGGTTCCGTTTGGCGTACTGTTTAGTGGATGCCGCGGGTGCATCGACGCATGAAGGCCGTCCAGTTCGGTTCCCACGGCGACCGCGACGTGATCGAGTACGGCGAGTTCCCCGACCCGGAGCCCGACCGCGGCGAGGTCGTCGTCGACGTCAAGGCGGGCGCGCTCAATCACCTCGACATCTGGACCCGTCGCGGCCTGCCCGGTGTCGACCTGGAGATGCCCCACATTCCCGGCAGCGACGCGGCCGGCGTCGTTGAGGCGGTCGGCGAGGGCGTGACGCGGTTCGAGCCCGGCGACCGCGTCGCCGTGAGCGCCGGCGTCTCCTGCGGCGAGTGCGAGTTCTGCCGCCACGGCGAGGAGTCGCTGTGCCCCTCGTTCCACATCATCGGGGAGCACGTCCGGGGCGTCCACGCCGAGAAGGCGACCGTCCCGAGCGAGAACCTGGTCCCCGTCCCCTCGGGCGTCGACTGGGAGGTCGCCGGCTCCGCCTCGCTGGTCTTCCAGACCGCCTGGCGGATGCTCCAGACTCGCGCGGACATCGAGGCGGGAGAGAAGGTGCTCGTGCTCGGCGCCTCCGGCGGCGTCGGCCACGCCGCGGTCCAGATCGCCGACCACGCGGGCTGTGAGGTGTTCGCGACCGCCTCCAGCGAGGAGAAGCTCTCGCACGCCGAGGCGTGCGGCGCCGATCACGTCATCGACTACGAGGCGAACGACTTCGCCGAGGAGATCGCGGGGCTCACCGGCCGCCGGGGCGTCGACGTCGTCGTCGACCACGTCGGCGAGGCGACCTACCCGAACTCCCTGAAGTCGATGGCGAAGGGCGGCCGGCTGGTCACCTGCGGGGCGACGACCGGACCGAACCCGGACGCGGAGCTCAACCGCATCTTCTGGAACCAGCTCTCCGTCATCGGGTCGACGATGGCGACGCCCGGCGAGGTCGACGACGTCCTCGAACTCGTCTGGGACGGCACCTTCGACCCGGCCGTCCGCGAGACGCTTCCGATGAGCGAGGCCGCGCGCGCCCACGAGATGATAGAGAACCGTGAGGGCTTTGGCAAAGTAGTGATTAAACCGGACAGTGAGCTCTGAGACCGACGCGGACGGGAGCACGGGCGGCTACGTCCACGTCCCCGACTCCGAGACCGACGGCGAAGGCGAGGGCGCCGTGGGCGTCGCCGACCCCGCCGCGTCGGAACCGGGCGCGGGCGATCCGGGGACCGACGAGCCGACCGCCGACGGCTTCGGCCGACGGGGATGGGCCCTGACGGCCGTCCTGTTCACCTGCGTCCTCGTCATCCCCGGCGTCATCTACCTCTACCCGTACGCCGCGGGCTGGTTCGGGCTCCCATTCTTCGCGACGTACCTCGCGCTCCCGCTCGTCCCCGCGGTCCTGCTCGGGCTGGTCGCCGTCTGGTCGATGACCGCGGCGACGCGAGACCGGTAGCGAGGGCGACGCGATCTCCCGACGCCGCCGGCCGCGAGCGCCGAACGACAACCGTTTTGAACGACACCCGCGCAGTAGCGATATGTTGATCACCGTCTCCGGCCCGCCGGGCAGCGGGAAGAGCACGAACGCCGCGGGACTCGCCGGTCGACTCGGCTTAGAGCACGTCTCCGGCGGCGACATCTTCCGCGAGATGGCGGCCGACCGCGACATGACGCCGGTCGAGTTCAACGAGTTCGCGGAGGAGGACCCGCAGTTCGACCGCAAGCTCGACCGGCGCCTCCGGGAGATCGCGACGACCCGCGACGAGTTGGTCCTGGAGTCGCGGCTCGCCGGGTGGCTCGCCGCCGATCACGCCGACTTCCGGTTCTGGTTCGACGCCCCGCTCTCGGTCCGCGCCGAGCGGATCGCCGACCGGGAGTCGAAGCCCGTCGACCGCGCGAGGACCGAGACGAGGCGTCGCGAGGACTCCGAACGCAAACGGTACGGGGAGTTCTACGGCATCGACATCGACGACCTCTCCATCTACGACGCCGCGTACAACACCGCCCGCTGGAGCCCCGACAGCTTCCTCGACGTGCTCGTCGCCACCGTCGAGGCGTACGACCCCGATGACGACGAGGGGAAGGCGCCCATCGAGGGCGTGACCTACGACTTCTGAGCCGCGACCGCACGCAATCTCCCAATGACCGACACAGCCGACGACACACCCGATCCCGCGGACGACCCCCTTCGGGCACCGCCCGGCGAGCGCACGGTGCCCGAGCTGCTCCGATTCGGCGTCGTCAACGTCGACAAACCCGCAGGCCCGTCTTCCCACCAGCTCTCGGCGTGGGTGCGCGACGCGATCAACGACGCCCTCGCCGCGCTCGATCCCGAGGGCGAGCCGATCGACGGCGTCGCCCACGCCGGCACCCTCGACCCGAAGGTCACCGGCTGTCTGCCGACGCTCACCGGCGACGCGACGAGGGCGGCGCAGGTCTTCTTGGAGGGGACGAAAGAGTACGTCGCCGTCCTCGATCTCCACGGGTCGCCCCCGAGCGACTTCCGCGAGGTCGTCGGCGAGTTCGAGGCGCAGATCTACCAGAAGCCGCCGCGGAAGAGCGCCGTGACCCGCCGGCTCAGGACTCGAACGATCCACGACCTCGACGTCCTCGAAGTCCGGGACCGGCAGGCGCTCCTCCGTATCCGGTGTGAGTCGGGGACGTACGTCCGGAAGCTGTGTCACGACGTCGGCCTCGCGACGGGAGTGGGCGCCCACATGGGCCACCTCCGCCGGACCGCCACCGACCCGTTCGACGACGGCGACCTCCACGCGCTCCAGGACCTCGTCGACGGCCTCGCGTGGGCTCGTGAGGGCGACGAGTCGCTGCTCCGCGAAGTCGTCCGGCCGGCGGAGGACGCCCTGGTCCACCTCCCGTCGGTGACGGTCGCGCCGTCGGCCGCGCGGAACGTCGCCACCGGCGCGCCGGTGTACGCGCCCGGCGTCATCGACGCGGACGCGGACGCCCGATCGATAGACCCGTCGGCGGGATCCGACGACCGGCCGCTCGTCGCGTGCCACACGCCCGACGGCGTCGCGGTCTGTCTCGGCCGGCTCGTCGGCGACCCCGACGCCGAGTCCGGCGTCGTCGTCTCGCTGGAACGCGTGCTTTTATAATCGCGCCGTCGCGGGTCGGGGTATGGACGAGAGCGAAGGGAGCGGGCCCGACGGCGACGATTCCGAGGACGGCGACTCCGGTGAGCGCGGCGGTCGACCGGTCTCCCTCGGCACCGCGAGCGCCGCCCCGGGCGAGGTCGCCCGGGGGTGGTTCGAGGTCGCGGAGCTGCCGACGGGCGCCGCCGAGCGGCTCCCGGTCGTCGTCGCGAACGGGTCGGGAGACGGGCCCGTGCTGTGGCTCACCGGCGGCGTCCACGGCGACGAGGCGACCGGCGTCGCCGTCGTGCAGGACGCCATCGCGACGCTCGCAGAGGACGCCCTCGCGGCGCTCGCCGGCGCGGTCGTCGCGGTACCGGTCGTCTCGCCCGCCGGTCTCAGACGGAACTCGCGCCACACGTACTACGACGACGAGGACCCGAACCGTCACTTCCCGGACGCCGACGCGGAGTCCGCGCGGCCGCCGAAGCTACAGGAGCGGATCGACGCCAGGCTGTACGCCGCGATCACGGGCGAGACGGTCGAGGGCGCCGTCGAGGGTCCGGCGAGCGCGGGCCGCAACGGGTCGGGCCGCGAGCCGGTCGACCCCCCGGTCGCGGAGCCCGCGGGAACGGGCGTCGTCGCCGACGCCCTGATCGACTGTCACACCGCGGGCGTCGCCAGCGAACCGTTCGCGATCCGCGACCGCGTGCTGTACGGGGAGCGCCGCAGCGAGGACGACGCGGTCGCGCTCTCGGACGAGCTCGGGCGGCTCGTCGACGCCTTCGGCTTCCCGACGCTGCGCGAGTACCCGGCCGCGGAGTACGTCGAGGAGAACCTGCAGCGCTCGACCGCGGGCGCCGTGCTCAACGAGGCCGGAATCCCCGCGTTCACCGCGGAACTCGGCGCGCACAGCGTCGTCGACGACGCGCTCGTCGAGGCCGGCGTCGCGGGGGTGTTCGCGGTCGCGGTCGAGATGGGGATCCTCGCGGCCGAGGACGTTCCGGACTCCGTGGGGAGGCCGATCGACCGCCCCACCCCCGCGCCGGTCGAGTTCCCGGTCCGTCGCTTCCGCGGCCCGACGACCGACGTCTCCGGGCTGATCCGTCACCGCGTCGCCGCGGGCGACGCGTTCGCAGGGGGCGACGTCCTCGCCGACGTGGTCTCGGCGACCGGTGAGCGCCGCGGGACCGTCCGCGCCGACCGCGACGGCTACGTGCTCGGCCGCGCCGAGGGATTGGCGGTCTACGAGGGCGACCCGATCGGGAACCTCGCGGTACGCGACGACGGCGACCTCGTGGTCCCGCGCGAGGACGACGACGAGTGAAGCGAAGTCCTTAATTACCGCACTCTCATTTCTCCGCGTGCAGACAGGGACCGTGGGGTAGTGGTATCCTATGCGGATGGGGTCCGTATGACCTGAGTTCGACTCTCAGCGGTCCCACTTCGACTTCTCAAACAGTTAGCGGCGCCGCTGTCGCCGAGAGGCCCTCTCAGACCCCTTCCACGAGCCGTTCCAGCTGTTCGGGCGGCACCGCGCCCCGGGCCGTGCGTCCGTCCTACCTGAACGTCGGGACGCCGGAGACCGCCGCGTCCCGCGCGTCGGAGAAGTCGCTCCGGAGCCGGTCGCGCCGCTCCTCGTCGGCGATCGCGGTCCGTATTTCGTCGGCGTCCAGCCCCGCGTCCTCGGCGAGGTCGGCCAGCACGTCGGCGTCGCCGATGTCCCGTCCGTCTACCCAGAGCGCCTCGAATATCGCCTCGTCGAAGTCGGGCCACCGGTCCCGGCGCTCCTCGCTCACGTGCAGCGAGGCGACCTGCGCGTCGAACGAGTCCACGCGCTCGGGGAGGTCGTCGAGGTCGAGCATCGCCTCGGCGTCGTACCGATCTCGGAGGCGGTCCACGTCCCGTCGGACCCGCTCGAAGTACTCGTCGTCTTTCCCGTCGTCGATCGAGTGGATGACCTCGCCATCGGGACCGCGCTTGTGCCTCCGGCGGTCGTACGGGTGCCAGTCGATATCGAGATCGCGCTCCCGCGTCTCCCGGTACGCCGCCAAGGACCGGCGGCCGAGGTAGCAGAACGGGCAGACGTAATCCGACTAGATCGTGACGACGGCCTCGTCCGAACTCATTACCGCGGGCGGTCGGGTGCCGACTGAATTCCGGTACCGGAGGGTCCGACCGGACCCGTTACGACAGGAAGTCGGTCAGGTGCTCGGTGAACGCCGCGGGCCGGTCCTCCGGGACCCAGTGGTTGGCCTCGAGGCCGACGAGTTCGCAGGAGTCGATATCGGCTTCGAGCCGCTCGGCCCACTCGATCGGCTGGAACTCGTCTTCCGTCCCCCACAACAGGAGCGTGTCGGCGGTCACGTCTCGGGGGTCGATCTCCGTCGTGTGGCTGGTGTTCGTCGCGCTCGCGTTGCGGACGACGCTCGTGACGCCCTCCTCGCTGGCCCACGGCGCCGTCATTCCCTCGAGGAACGCCTCGTCGTGGTCGTCGCCGAGGAGCGTGTCCCGAAACAGCGCGTCGAGCATCCCCTGCAGCTCCTCAACGCTCGTCTCCCGTGCCGTCTCGGGGAGGCCGAGGTCGGTGATCGTCCCGATCGGCCACGAGTCGTAGGCGACGGAGTTCGACAGCACCAGCCGGTCGACGGCGTCCGGGGTCCGCACCGCGTAGCGCAGCCCGACGCCGCCGCCGAGGTCGTGGCCGACGAAGTCGATCGCGTCGAACCCGAGTTCGTCGACGAGCCCGCGGACTGCGAGCTCTTGGGCGCGAATCGACCGGTCGAACCCGTCGCGCATCGCCGACCCGCCGTAGCCGATCATGTCCGGTGCGATCGCGCGCCGCTCGGTCGCGATCGCCTCGAACTGGTCGCGGAAGAGGTACGAGTTCGTCGGGATCCCGTGGAGGAACACGACCGGATCCCCCGTCCCCTCGTCTCGGTACGCCATCTCGACCTCGTGGTCGTCGACCGCGACGGTCGTCCGCTCCTGTGCGTCCGTCCAGTCGGCGTACGTCGTCGTCATCGCGGTTTCACCTCCGTGGGGGTTCGGCCCAATGGGAGAAATGCGTGGTGCGTAGTAGCAGCGATACGCACAACCGAGCGGAGCGCGAGCGGGGACGCCGTCGCCCCGGGGAAGCGCCCACCGCCTCCCACCGCTCCGGAACCACTAAACGCCGCACCGACCTACCGCGGGTAATGGCTGATTGGACGGAGAAGTACCGCCCGAGCACCCTCTCGGAGGTCCGCGGCAACGACAAGGCCCGCGACGCGTTCGCGGAGTGGGCTCGCTCGTGGGACGACCACCGCGAGGCCGTCGTGCTCCACGGGAGCCCGGGCGTCGGGAAGACGAGCGCGGCCCACGCGCTGGCGAGCGACATGGGCTGGGAGACGGTCGAACTGAACGCCTCGGACCAGCGCACCGCCGACGTCATCGAGCGCTTCGCGGGGCGGGCCGCCCGCAACGCCACCCTCGGCGGGAGCGCGGCCGGCGGCGGCGCGACCGGCGGGGACACGGCCTCCCGCCAGCTCGTCATCCTCGACGAGGCCGACAACATCCACGGCAACTACGACCGCGGCGGCGCCTCGGCGATCACGAAGCTCGTCAAGGAGTCGGGCCAGCCGATCGTCCTCATCGCCAACGACTACTACGACATGGCGCGCGGGCTGCGCGACGCCACTCAAGAGATCGAGTTCCGCGACGTCTCCGCGCGCTCCATCGTTCCCGTCCTCCGCGACGTCTGTCGCAAGGAGGGAATCGAGTTCGAGTCCGACGCGCTCGAGCGGATCGCCGAGCGGAACCGCGGCGACCTCCGCGGCGCGATCAACGACCTGCAGGCGGCCACGGAGGGGCGGGACTCGATCGCGATCGAAGACGTGGTCACCGGCGACCGCGACAAGGCGCTCGGGCTGTTCCCGTTCCTCGACGCGGTCCTCAAAGAGGAGTCGGCGGAGGAGGCGCTGCAGTCGGCGTACGCCGTCGACGAGACCCCCGACGACCTCACGAAGTGGATCGAGAACAACGTCCTCGACGTGTACGAGCCGTCGGAGGCGGTCCGGGCGTACGACTTCCTCGCGAACGCCGACGTGTGGCTGGGTCGCGTGCGCGCCACGCAGAACTACACCTACTGGCGCTACGCGACCGACAACGCGGCCGCCGGGGTCGCCGCCGCCCGCGACGGGGAGAAGGGCGGGTGGACCCGCTACGGTCGCCCGCAGTTCTGGAGCTCCTCGGACGCGACCGCCGACGAGGTGGTCGGACAGATCGCGGCCGCCAGCGGCTGCAGTATCGCCACCGCTCGCCGCGAGGTGCTCCCCTTCTTGCAGACGGTCACGCACCACTGCAAGCCGCGCGAGCTGACGGTCGCGATGGCGGCGGCCTACGACCTCGACGAGGCGGGCG